>JBJHBX010000689.1:0-1848 GCA_050485725.1 Gemmatimonadales bacterium
CTCCGGATGAGGCCCGAGTTGCGTGCCCGCGCCAACGGCGGCATCATGACGTTGCTGGCGCCGGTCGGCCCCGGCTCGCCCGGTAACCGGCGTCCCCTCCCGGCCGCCTCGAATCGCCCGTCCACCCCACTGCCACGGGATCTCGCCATGGATCGAAGGCGCTTCCTCGAGCGGCTTGCCCTGGGCGGGGCGGGGGGCTGGGCGCTCACGGCCGGAGGCGTCGGGGGGCTCACCCTCTCCGCCTGCGCCCGGGACGTTCCCGCCGCCGCCCGAGCACCCCTGGGGCAGATCGGCCTCCAGCTCTACACGGTTCGCGCCCTGCTGCGCGACGATGTCGAGGGAAGCCTCCGGGCCGTGGCCGCCGTCGGGTACGCCGAGGTGGAGACCGCCGGGCTCCACGGCCTCGAGCCGGCCCGCTTCCGCGATTCACTGGATGCGGCGGGACTCGTGTCGCCCGCAGCCCACGTGGGGATCGAGGCCATCCGTGACGACACGGACGGGGTCCTCGACGTGGCGGAAATGCTGGGCCAGCGCTGGGTGGTGGTGCCGTCGCTCGCGCCTGCGCAGCGCACCTCCGAGGGGTACCGTCGACTGGCCACGGACCTCAACGCCTTCGGGGCCGTCGCCCGCGAACGGGGGATGCGAGCGGCCTACCACAACCACGACTTCGAGTTCGAGCCCCTCCCGGAGGGGGGAACCGGCTTCGATCTTCTCCTGGCGGAGACGGACCCCGACCTGGTGGACCTGGAGCTCGACCTCTTCTGGACCGTGCGCGGCGGGCGGGACCCGGTCGACGTGTTCCGGTCGGCCCCGGGGCGCTTCCCCCTCTGGCACGTGAAGGACATGCGGGACCCCGAGGGCGCCCGGGAAATGGTCACGGTGGGCGAAGGCGACATCGACTTCGCCCGCATCCTGGAGCACGCCGGTACCGCCGGGCTCCGCCACGCCTTCATCGAGCACGACAACCCGGCCGACCCCATGGGGAGCATCCGCGCCGGATACCGCCACCTGCGAGGGCTGGCGGATGAGGCCGCGCGATGACGTTCCGGCTCCCGCGCCAGGCGCGCCGCCGGGCAAGGGCGCCTCGGTCCGGAGCCGCGGCATGAAGCGGAGGACCTTCCTCCGCACCGGACTCGCGGCGGGCGCGGCGGTGGGCCTTGGGGCCAGGCGGGGGGAGGGGGAACCCGGTCCCGCACGTGCGCACGCCCGCGCCGCTCCATCCCAACCCTTCCTCCACTCCGTCTGCCGCTGGCCCTACCCGAGGCTCGAGCTGGATGCCCTCGCGGCGGCGGCCCGCGACCTCGGGATCGCCTCCGTCGAGCTGCTCGAGCCCGAGGAATGGCCGGTGGTGCAGGCCCACGGGCTCGTGTGCGGCATGGCCAACGCCCCCGGTGACCCCCGCACCCGGCTCACCCGGGGGTTCAACCGCGTGGAGCACCATGCGTGGCTGGTGCCCGCCTACCGGGAGCTCATCAATCGCGCCGCGGCCGCAGGGGTGCCCAACGTGATCTGCTTCTCCGGCAACCGCGATGGGCTGGGGGATGAGGAGGGGCTGGATCACTGCATCGAAGGGCTGCGCCAGGTCCTCCCCGAGGCCGAACGCCTCGGGGTGAACGTCATGATGGAGCTGCTGAATTCGAAGGTGGACCACCGGGACTACCAGTGCGACCGGACCCCCTGGGGTGTGGAACTGGCCCGTCGCCTGGACTCTCCCCGCTTCCGTCTCCTCTACGACATCTACCACATGCAGATCATGGAAGGTGACGTGATCCGCACCATCCGCGACAACCACGCCTGGATCGGTCATTACCACACGGGCGGGGTTCCCGGCCGGAACGAGATCGACGG
>JBJHBX010000690.1:0-1840 GCA_050485725.1 Gemmatimonadales bacterium
GAGCCCGGCCCGGAGTTCCCAGCCGTCGACCCCGAGCGCCCCACCAAGACGATCTCGGTCGAGGAGATGGCGGTGGTGACCGACTCGGGCGCCCGGTGGCTCGTGCCCCCCCAGGAGGAGCTCGTGCTGATTCCCTCGCGCCGCTGAGGGCTCAGCGCGCCCCGCGCACCGTGGGCCAGAGTCGGAACAGCGCCACCACGGCGAGCACGACGAGCACGGCGGCCACCGACGCAGGAAGGTACTCGCCGTAGAGGAGCATGCCGGTCATGGCCAGCGTGCCGTAGACGGCCGTGGTCCCGGCCACCATGGCCAGGATCCCGTAGGGCACGTTCCAGGGCGCCTCCGCGCCTGGGACCGGGTCGCCCTCGGCCCGGGCCTTCGCGACGATCTTCCGCCAGCCGGGGCCCCCGGGACGGGCCAGCGCCAGGAAGCTTCGAAGGACCCCCTCGTCGGTGGGCCGGGTCGCGAAGGTCACCGCGACCCAGGCCAGCGTCGTGATCACGACCCCGGTCACGAGGCGCGCCGACGCCCCCATCTCGAGGCCGGGAAGGAGGGCCTCGTGGGCGAACTGGAACCAGAGGGCCACGAGGAGCGAGACCACCATGGCGGTGAGCTCGCTCCACGCATTGATCCGCCACCAGAACCAGCGGAGAATGAAGAGGAGCCCCGTTCCCGCACCCACCTGGAGGAGGATCTGGAAGGCCTGGAGCGCGGTCTCGAGCCAGAGGGCGAAGAGCGAGGCGAGGACCATCAGCACCACCGTCGAGACCCGCCCGACCCGGACCTGCTCGCGCTCGCCGGCGTCAGGATTCACGAAGCGGGCCCAGACGTCGTTCACCACGTACGACGACCCCCAGTTGAGGTGCGTCGAGATCGTCGACATGTAGGCCGCGGCGAGCGAGGCCGCGACCACGCCGAGCACTCCCGCCGGGAGGAAGGTCAGCATGGCCGCGTAGGCCATGTCGTGTCCGAGAATGGCCGGGTTCACGCCGGGAAAGGCCTCGCGGAGCGAATCGACGGTCGGGAAGACGACCATCGAGGCGAGGGCCACGAGGATCCAGGGCCAGGGACGGAGCGCGTAGTGGGCGGCGTTGAAGAGGAGGGTCGCCGCGGTGGCCTCGGATTCGTCGCGGGCCGCGAGCATCCGCTGCGCGACGTAGCCGCCCCCCCCCGGCTCCGCCCCGGGGTACCAGACGCTCCACCACTGAACCGCCAGCGGA
The DNA here is from genome assembly GCA_050485725.1 of Gemmatimonadales bacterium. Classification (GTDB taxonomy): domain Bacteria; phylum Gemmatimonadota; class Gemmatimonadetes; order Longimicrobiales; family Gaopeijiaceae; genus SKNW01. The sequence continues at coordinate 1,221 of JBJHBX010000690.1, forward strand.
ATCACGAGGAGGGTGATGAGAAGCTCCCGGTCCTGGAAGGAGGGCAGGAGCGACAGGCTCCCCGACACCTCCGGGTGCACGAGGAGCCCGGAGAGCCCCCCCACCTCCGGATGCCCCAGCGCGACGACGGCGACCGCCACGGAGCCCGCCATGGCGGTCACGAAGAGGAGGAGGTCGGTGAGCACGACCCCGCGGAAGCCTCCCATGGTCGAGAAGACCACGGTCACGCCGCCTGCGAGGAGCACCGTCTGCACCGGCGAGATCCCGAGGAGCACGCCCGCGATCTTGATCGCGGCCAGCGTAACGCCGGCCATGATCAGCACGTTGAAGAAGACCCCCAGGTAGATGGCGCGGAATCCCCTCAGGAAGGCCGCCGGCTTTCCGCCGTAGCGGATCTCGTAGAACTCGAGGTCCGTCAGGACCCCGGCCCGTCGCCAGAGCTTCGCGTAGACGAAGACGGTGAGCATGCCGGTCAGCAGGAAGGCCCACCACGCCCAGTTCCCCGCCACCCCGTTCTGCCGCACGATGTCGGTCACGAGGTTCGGGGTGTCGGTGGAAAAGGTCGTGGCGACCATCGAGATGCCGAGGAGCCACCAGGGAAGGTCCCTTCCCGACAGGAA
>JBJHBX010000691.1:0-1830 GCA_050485725.1 Gemmatimonadales bacterium
ACTTCCTCTTGGGCATGGACGAGGTCCTCAGTCCGGGGTCCGATTCCGGGGATGCGACGGGTGCCGCCACGGAAGATGCGCAGCGTCCCGGCGCATGGCTCTCGCTGACGAGTCTCTCGTTCGACATCTCGGTTCTCGAGCTCTTCTGGCCCCTGTCGCGGGGACGCACCCTGGTCCTTCACAGGGAGGAGGTCGGACCCGATGCCACCGCCGGGGAGCCTTTCATCCTCGGCACGAGCACGGGGACGGACACGGGTGCCCCGGCCCCGGGTGCCGCCCGCGCGGACCGCCCGATGGAGTTCAGCCTCTTCTACTTCGCGAGCGACTCCGGGCAGGACCCCCACGCGCGGTACCGGCTCCTGCTCGAGGGTGCGAAGTTCGCCGATGCCGAGGGCTTCAGCGCGGTCTGGACCCCGGAGCGCCACTTCCACGCCTTCGGCGGCCTCTACCCGAACCCGGCGGTGACGGGAGCCGCGGTGGCCGCGATCACGTCGCGCGTGGGGATCCGCGCCGGGAGCGTGGTCCTGCCACTTCACCACCCGGTGCGCGTGGCCGAGGAGTGGGCCGTGGTGGACAACCTGTCGGGCGGGCGCGTCGGGATCTCGATCGCCTCGGGCTGGCATCCGGACGACTTCCTCCTCGCACCGGAGAACCACGCCGACCGGAAGGCGATCATGTTCCGCAGCGCCGAGACGATCCAGCGGCTCTGGCGGGGCGAGAAGGTCGCCTTCGACGCGCCGGGCGGAAGGCAGGTCGAGGTGGGGATCCTTCCCAGGCCGGTCCAGCCGGAGCTCCCGATATGGGTCACCACTGCGGGCAACGTCGAGACCTATCGCGAGGCGGGTCGGATGGGCGCCCGGGTGCTGACCCACCTGCTCGGCCAGACGACCGACGAGCTCGAGGAGCGGATCCGCGCGTACCGCGAGGCGTGGGACGAGGCCGGGCACCCGCCGGGCGGCGCCCACGTCAGCCTGATGCTCCATGCCTTCGTCGGTGAAGACGACGAATCGGTCCGCGAGACCGTGCGGGAGCCGATGAAGGCCTACCTCCGGACCTCGGTCGGGCTGATCCGGAACTTCGCCGATTCCTGGACCGCCTACCGGCGGAAGGCCGGAAAGGAGCCGGTGGCCCAGGGGGGCGAGTTCGACCAGCTCTCCGACGAGGACCTCGACGCACTCCTCGAGTTCGCCTTCAACCGGTACTTCGAGACCTCGGGGCTCTTCGGATCGCCGGAGCGCTGCGTAAGGATGGCCCGGGAACTCCATGCCATCGGGGTCGACGAGATCGCCTGCCTCATCGATTTCGGCGTCGAGACGGACCGGGTGCTCGACCACCTTCCCTGGCTGTCGCAGGTCCGCCGCCAGGTCATGGAGGGGAGGGCGGGGGATGCGAGGCACGGCGCCGACGGCCTCGTGACCGAGCTGGAGCAGCACGGCGTGACCCACGTGCAGTGCACGCCGTCGCAGCTCCGCATGCTCCTCGCCGATCCGGCCACCCGCGAGGCGCTCCGCGGCCTTCCGGTCTTCCTGGTGGGAGGCGAGGCGCTCCCGGCGGCGCTGGCCCGCGAGCTCCAGGGCGTCACCGGGGGGCGCGTGCTCAACATGTACGGTCCCACCGAGACCACGATCTGGTCCACTACCTGTGACCTTTCCGAGGTGGGCCAGCTTCCGGACGACGGGGTCGTTCCCATCGGCCGCCCCATCGCGAACACCCGGATCCACGTCCTCGACGGTGCGCTTCGCCCGGTCCCGGTGGGCGTACCCGGCGAACTCTTCATCGGTGGCGAGGGGGTCGCCCGCGGCTACCTCGGGCGCCCCGAACTCACCGCGG
>JBJHBX010000692.1:0-1828 GCA_050485725.1 Gemmatimonadales bacterium
GACTACCCGAACCAGGTGAACAACGTACTGGGCTTTCCGTTCCTCTTCCGGGGGGCCCTGGATGTCCGGGCGCGGGAGATCAACGCGGAAATGATGATGGCCGCCACCCGTGCCCTTGCGGAGCTTGCGCGGAGCGAGGTCCCGGAATCGGTCGCCTCGGCCTACGCCGGCGCGGAGTTCCAGTTCGGGCCGGAGTACATCATTCCGAAGCCCTTCGACCCGAGGGTCCTCTTCCACGTTGCGCCGGCGGTGGCGAGGGCGGCCATGGAGACCGGCGCGGCCAGGGTCGAGGTCGACCTGGACGAGTACCGTGACCACCTGATGGCCTCGCTCGGGCCAGGGCGGGAGGTCATGAGGTTTCTGACCACCCGGGCCCGCCGACGCCCCCCGCGCGTCGTGCTGGCCGACGGCCAGAACGACAAGGTGATCAGGGCCGCTGCCCAGATCGTCGACGAAGGGGTGGCCCGCCCCATCCTGGTCGGAAAGCCGCACAAGATCGAACCCCGGGCAAAGGCGCTCGGCATCGACCTGGTCGGGGTCGAGATCGTCCACCCGGCGCTCGAGGACGAGACCCGCTACCGGTACGCCGCCGAACTGCACGAGCACCGCAGGCGCAAGGGCCTGACGCTGGCGGAGGCGAGGTCGGACATGTACAAGCCCTTCCACTTCGGGGCGATGATGGTCCGCCAGGGAGACGCCGACGCCTTCGTCGCAGGCGTCGAATCGAACTATCCTGAGGTCCTCAGGCCGGCACTCGAGATCGTGGGAACGGCGCCCGGGGTCGTCAGGGTGGCGGGGTTGTACATGGTGGCGCTTCGAAACCGTGACCCCCTCTTCTTCGCCGACACCACCGTCAACATCGATCCCACCGCCGGCACGCTCGCCGAAGTGGCGCTCCTCTCGGCCAGGTTCGTGCGCGACCTGGGCATCACTCCCCGCATCGCCATGCTCTCCTTCTCGAACTTCGGCTCGGCGCGACACCCCGCCTCGTCGAAGGTTCGCGCCGCGGTGGAACAGGTGAAGGCCATGGCGCCCGATCTCGTCATCGACGGCGAGATGCAGGCGGATACGGCCGTGAACGCCGAGCTGCTCCAGGGCACCTACCCCTTCAGCGACCTCAAGGAACCGGCCAACGTCCTGATCTTCCCGAACCTGGCCGCCGCGAACGTCTCGTACAAGCTGCTGGCGCAGATCGGGGGGGCCGAGGTGATCGGACCGGTCCTGCTGGGCATGAACAAGCCCGTCCATGTGCTCCAGCGCGGGTCCACGACCCAGGACGTGGTCAACCTCGTGACCGTCGCATCGGTGGACGCGCAGCGTCGATCGCACCAGACTTAGGGTCTCTTCCGGAGCCCTCGACCTTCCGAACGAGGCCCGGGCCACCGCCAGGCGAGGTGACGGGAATGTGCCCGCGCCTCGCATCCGATCCCCCAACGATGCCAACCCAATGTCCCAATCGGTGAAGGAGGCGCCCGGCGTGGAGCGCACCACGGCAAGTCGCTTCGGCCTCGACATCCACGGCCTGACGCCTTCGGGTCCGGTGCACTGGAACCTCTCTCCGGCACAGCTCTACGAGCAGGCGCTGAGCAGGGGCGAGGGTCGACTTGCACACATGGGTGGGTTCGCGGCCACGACCGTTCCCCATACCGGCCGCTCCCCGAACGACAAGTTCGTGGTCCGCGATCCGTCGGTGGAGGAGGAGGTCGACTGGGGGCCGGTGAACGTGCCGATGGCGCCCCGGCATTTCGACGCCCTCCGGGCCGATGTCGTCGCCTGGCTCGAGGCCGAGGGGCGGGAGCTCTTCGTGCGGGACGCCCGTGCCGGAGAG
>JBJHBX010000693.1:0-1822 GCA_050485725.1 Gemmatimonadales bacterium
GCCCGACCCGATCCGTTCAGCGCGACGACCGGCCCCTGGCCGCCCGGGTGGAAGAGGGCGAAGGCATCGCCCCCGACCCCGTTCATGTGCGGTCGCACAACGGCCAGCACCGCCGCCATCGTGACCGCGGCATCCACCGCGTTCCCTCCGGCGCGGAGCACCTCGTAGCCGGCCGCGGAGGCCAGCGGGTGCCCCGACACCACCGCCCCGTGGATCCCCGACGCCTCGGGCCGGATCGCCGTGTGGAGGGCGGCCAGGCGGGCGGCCTCCACGCGGGCGAGCTCGGCCCGGGCCTCCCCCCCGGGTCCGCCGGTCGTCGCGCCGTCGCTCCCTCCGCATCCCGGGAGAAGAGTGAGCGGAAGGATCGCCAGCCAGCGAAGGTGTCTCACCGGTCGACGAGGCGGCGCACCGCCTCCTCCAGCACCTCGTCCGAGGTCGCGTAGCTGAGCCTGGCGAAACGGTCGTCACCGAAGGCCGAACCCGGCACCATCGCGACCCCCGTGTCCTCGAGAACCCGGGAGCACCAGGCCTCGGACCCGCGGATCCCGTCGTCGAACTCCCCATCGATCCGCACGAAGAGGTAGAAGGCTCCGTGGGGCTCCACGACCGGAAGGTGCGGGAGCTCGTCCCGGAAGCGGGTCACGACCAGGTCCCGCCGGCGCCGGAAGGCGCGGACCATGTCGCGGAGGTCCGAGGCGGCCTTCTCGGCGTTCGTCAGCGCAGCGAGGGCGGCGGCCTGCGACGGCGTGGCCGCGTTCGACGTGGTGTGGCTCTGGAGCGCCGACAGCTTCTTCGCGATGTCGGGTGTCGAGACCGCGTACCCGATCCGCCAGCCGGTCATCGCGAACGCCTTCGACACGCCGTCGACGACGACCCAGGGTCCCACCTCTCCGGGGTCCAGGTCCATCAGGCCGGGCGCTGGAACGCCTTCGTCGGCGCCGAAGTGGATGTGCCGGTAGATCTCGTCGCTGATGATCGTGACACCGTGGGACTTCGCCCAGCCCGCCACGGCCCGGAGCTCGCCGATGTCGTAGACGGCGCCGGTCGGGTTCGAGGGCGAGCAGAGGATCAGGCCGCGGGTGCGCGGGGTGCGCGCCGCCTCCAGGTCGTCGGGTGTCAGGCGGAAGTCCCGGGATTCCGGTCCGGCCACGAAGACCGGCTCGGCGCGGGCCAGCGTGACGATCTCGGGGTAGCTCGTCCAGTACGGGCTCGCCACCATGACCTCGTCGCCGGGGCCGAAGAGCGCGAAGCAGGCGTTGAAGAGGGCCTGCTTCGCGCCCGACGTCACGACGACGTTTTCGGGATCGAGGCTCCACCCGGGGGCCGCGGACGCGTTCATGGCGCTCGCCACCGCGCGGCGCAGCTCCGGCGTGCCGGGTGCCGGGGTGTAGCGTGTCTGTCCGTCGCGGATGGCCTCCACGGCCGCCTCCGAAACCCACAGGGGCGTGGGGAAGTCGGGCTCCCCCGCGCTCAGGTCGAGGATGTCGCGGCCCTCCGCTCGGAGTTTCCTGGCCAGGGTGCTCACGGCGATCGTGGCCGAGGGGCGGAGACGGGCGATGTTCTCGCTGAAGTGCATGGGAATGGCCGGTGACTCGGTGGCGGATGGAAGGCGGCGGGCAGCCCCCCGGGGCGGCGCTGCTGGAAGGGGGTCAATATGCCCCGGGCCGGAGGCCGGGTGCAAGGAAGTGGCGTCCGGAGCGACGAAGCCCCCTGCCGAGATTGATCCTCCCCGCGAAATGCCCGATGTTTGAGGTCTTGGCCGGGAAACGGAGCGTTCCCCCACGCGGGGCGTCCGGCCGCCGCCCTCCATAACCCCGGAGCG
>JBJHBX010000694.1:0-1816 GCA_050485725.1 Gemmatimonadales bacterium
TGACGAAGTACTCCTCGCCCAGGGCGATCTTCTCGAGCTCGAGCGCGATGTCGAGGAGCGGGTTCTTCCCGGTGACCTCGAATACCTGGTGCGCCGTTTCCTTGATGATGCTCGCCCGCGGGTCGTAAGACTTGTACACCCGGTGGCCGAAGCCCATCAGGCGCCGCTCGCCCTTCCGGACGCTCTCCATGAAGTCCGGAATGTGGTCGACGGAGCCGATCTCGTTCAGCATCCGGAGCACCGCTTCGTTGGCGCCCCCGTGCAAGGGGCCGTAGAGGGCGGCCATGGACCCGGCCAGGGCGGAATACGGGTCGGCGTGCGCGGAACCGATCACCCGCATCGTCGTTGCGGAGCAGTTCTGCTCGTGGTCCGCATGGAGAATGAAGAGCACCTCGAGCGCACGCTCGAGACGCGGATCGATGGCGTACTCCTTGACGCCGATCCGGTACAGCATGTTCAGGAAGTTCCCGCAGTACGAGAGCTCGTTCTCGGGATAGACGTAGGGCAGCCCGCGATGGTGCCGGTACGCGAAGGCCGCAAGCGTCGGCATCTTCGCCACCGCACGGATCATCTGCACCCAGCGGGTGTCCGCGTCGTGGACTTCCTTGGCTTCGGGATAGAACGTGGAGAGCGCCGCCACCGACGAGATCATGATGCCCATGGCGTGGGCATCGTACCGGAAGCCGTTCAGGAGCTTCGTGATGTTCTCGTGGATGTAGGTGTGGTAGGTGACGTCGTGCGTGAACTGGTCCAGTTCCGCCTGCGTCGGGAGCTCACCCTTCAGAAGCAGATACGACACCTCCAGGAAGGAGCTCTTCTCGGCGAGCTGCTCGATCGGGTAGCCGCGGTAGCGGAGGATCCCCCTGTCACCGTCGATCTCGGTGATGCGGCTCCGGGTCGACGCGGTGTTGGTGAACGCCGGGTCGTATGCCATCATCCCGAAATCGTCGTCGTTCACCCGGATCTGGCGGAGGTCCATGGCTCGAACGACATCTCCCTCGTGGATGTCGATCTCGTAGTCGCGCCCGGTCCGGTTGTCGCGAATCGACAGGGTGTTCCGGGAGTCACTTCCACTCTGGGCCATCAGCCTCTCCTTCTCCGTTGAATCGAGCGCATCGCGGGACTGGGATCGCGGCCCGGGGCCGCGGGAAACGTCCTTTCGTGTTCAGCATCTAAACATCCAACAGTGAGGGCTGCGGGACAACCCCGAACGGTGCGGTTTTCCCGCGTCGCCCCTGGTGCTCGAGGATGCGGCTCCGGAGGCCTTCCGCGACCTCCCGGTCCATGTCCAGGGCCCTTGGATCCGCTTCGAGCGCGGGACGCGCCACCGGTGTCGTGAGGGTGGCGAGGCGGAGCCGGCGCTGGAAGGGATTCGAGGTGATCTCGACCGATTGGAGCCGGTCGATGGGAACGAGGGTCGTTCGTCGCTCGAGGATTCCCTCCCTGAAGGCCAGGTGGGACCCCAGGTGAGCCCATCCGAGACCACGCCAGGCGCCCTCGGCCAGCGGAAGCGTGGCCAGGCCCACGAACCCGGTCGCGAGCATCCCCTGCAGCCACGCCCCCGGCGCGACCACGAGGATCACCGCCAGGCCGGTGGCAGCCGACGCGAGGAAGGCCCGCAGCCACCTGCGGCGTCGCGCCGAGTCGGGCATCGCCGTGAGCATCGGAACCGGGGAGGTCCCCTCGCCCGGGATCCACCCCACCACCTCGGACGCGAGCTCGAAGGCTTCCCGCCGGGGCCCGACCGGGAGGAGCACGTTCGTACCCGCCGCGCTCCCCCCCCCCCAGCCCCCCCCCCACACCCTCACCCAACCCA
>JBJHBX010000695.1:0-1816 GCA_050485725.1 Gemmatimonadales bacterium
TACCAGACCCGCCGAGGGCGACGGGGAGTGAGATCGAGGGTTCCCTCCCGCTCCTCCTTGGTGAGAGCCCTGCGATGGCGACCGTCTTCGACGTCATCGCCCGCGTTTCGACCTCCGATGCGACCGTGCTCCTGACTGGAGAATCGGGAACGGGAAAGGAGGTGGTGGCGCGGACCCTTCACCAGCTCCACCCCGGGCGTACCGGACCGTTCGTTGCGGTCAATTGCGCGGCGATCCCGGAGTCCCTCCTGGAATCGGAACTCTTCGGGCACGAACGGGGCGCCTTCACGGGGGCAGTCGCAGCGCGAACCGGGAGGTTCGAGCGGGCGAACGGCGGGACCCTCTTTCTCGACGAGATCGGCGACATGAGCCTCCTGCTCCAGGCAAAGCTCCTTCGTGCCCTGGAGGAACGTCGGGTGGAACCGGTGGGCGGCGACCGTGCTCGACCTGTAGACGTCCGGGTGGTGGCCGCAACGAACCGGGACCTCCGACTGGCGGTCGAGGAGGGAATCTTCCGGGAAGACCTCTTTTTCAGACTGGATGTCGTCCAGCTGTTCCTCCCCCCCCTGAGGGACCGGGGCCCGGACATCCGCACGCTTGCACTCCACTTCGCGAGCCGCCTGGCTCGAGCGCACGGTCGCGAGATCCGCGCCATTTCGCAGCGCGCCCTCGAGCATCTCGGGGACCACAGATGGCCGGGGAACGTCAGGGAACTCCGGAACGTGATGGACCGGGCTGTCCTCCTGGCCCCAGGCCCAACCATCCGTTCGAGCCACCTGCGGATCGATGCCGCCTCTCCTCACAGGTCCTCGCGGTCAACCGGAGCAGCCGGGCCCGGCGGGTATCCGCTCTCCTTCACCCTCGCGCAGATCGAGGCCGATCACATCAGACGCGTCCTCGAGGCCCACGACGGGCACCTCGGCAACGCCGCCGATTCGCTCGGGGTTCATCGGAACACGCTGGCTCGGAAACTTCGGGCGGGCGGGCAGGAAGCCGTGAGGGCGGAGGGGGTGAGGGGATGACCTGCGTCAGCAGGCTCGAGGCGCCTCTTCGGGGCAGGACCTCCTTCACCATTCCGGTGCGGAACGCACCAGAATGGAGCCGAGACCGCGGCCGTCGTCGTGTCGCGCCTGCACATGACCGGGCATACCGCTTGCCACATGCCGAATCCATGTGCATCTCCTCGCCTTCGATAAGCCAGCGTTCATGACCACTCGCCCCCTTCGAGAGCTGCTCGGGATCCTGCCCGAGGCCGAAGCGCTCCGCGCGCTTCGGTCGCGGATGATCCAGGTCAGCCGGCCGGACCCGGTCCGGACCTGGGCTGCATCGGCGGAGCTCGGTACCGTAGGCGACCGCTCGATCGACCCGGAGGAGCTGCGCAACGGGCTCGCCATGATCATGAACGACGAGCAGGCCCGCGTGGCGGCCCTGAACGCGCACGCCGTCGACGCGCTCGTGCACGCCTCGGAGCGAAGGCACGATGCCGCGGCCCACGCGCTACTCGCAGCGGCGGAACTGCAGGCGGATACCGAGCGGCACGAGGAGGCGCTCGCCCTGGCGGAAGCGGCCCAGAAGCTGGCGGTGCGCCATGGAGACCCCGGCGTGACGGCGCTGACGATCCGGAGACAGGGGCGGGCGCTCCGCGGGCTCGGGCGGGTGCACGAGGCCGTAAAGCGATACGCTTCGGCGTTCGAGATGGCCGACGTGCTTCGCGATGTCAGGGCGCAGGCCGAGTCGGCAATCGGGGCTGGTAACTCGCTCGAACAGGCCGGTCGCTGGGAGGAAGCCGGGCACTGGTACGAACGGGCGCTGAAGG
>JBJHBX010000696.1:0-1814 GCA_050485725.1 Gemmatimonadales bacterium
GCGGTACGCGCGGCGGTCCACGAGCGGGAGGCCCGGCTCGTGCTCTTCGCCGCCGATGCGGCGCAGGGGCAGCTGGGAAAGGTGCAGGGAGTGCTTCGGCATCACCCGGTGCCGGTCCGGTGGGTCGCCGACAGGGTGACCCTCGGGACCGCGGTGGGATCGGGTCCCCTCGCCGTCGTGGCGGTGAGGGAGACCAACTTTGCAGAGTCGCTGGCGCGGCTTCTTCCCGAGCGACGGGAGGAAGCGGGCGCCGGCCAGGAGGAATCGGGATTCGATGCGGGTCGTTGAGCTGGCGGAAGAACTGAGGGTAACGACGGACGAGCTCCTGGGGCTCCTCCGCGCGCTGGGCATCGTGGCCCGCGTGGGAGGCGATTCGGTGAGCGAGGCCGACGCCGCGGTGGTCCGTACCCGGGTGGAGCGGGAGCTCCGGGCCGGGAAGCGAAACGCTTCGGCCGCCATCCAGGCTGCCATCGAGGACTCCCGGCCCTCCACCCGGAGGCGACGCCGGGCCGAGCCCGAGCCCGAGCCCGAGCCGGAAGTCGAGGCCGAGGCCGCCGACGACACGGCGGAGGTGGAGGCCGACGCGTCTGCAGCCGAGACCCCCGAGGTCGCTTCGGAGCCCGCCGAGGAGCCGGAGGTCGAGGCGGCCCCCGCCGCCGAGGCCGAAGCGCCTGCCGACGAGACGGTGAAGGCGCCTGCCCCCAAGGCCGCCCCCAAGGCGGCCCAGAAGGCTGCCCCGAAGGCTACGGAGCCCGCGACCGAGGTCGAGCCCCGCGCCTCCGAGTCGGCCCCCGCGGCCGAGGCCGCAGACGAGGGGACCCCGGTCGCCGCCGGACCACCCGTCGATGCAGCGGATTCGTCCGACGAAGGCAGTGCCGCTCGTCCGGCCCGCCGCCTCAAGCTCCAGTCCGCCCGCGCCGGCCAGCCCACCGAGCCCGTGCGCCCGGTCCCCGCCGCGAGCGCGGGCCCCGGAGGCCAGATCCGGATCCAGGCCGACGGCTACACCGCCGACGGCCGGAAGAAGGACAAGAAGAAGGGAAAGCGCCGGGGCGGCGTGGACCAGGACGCCGTGCAGGACAACATCCAGCGCGTCATGGCCGAGATCAAGGGCGGAGGCGGCGGCAAGAAGAAGCGCCGCAAGGGCGCCGCCGGCCCCACCCGCGAAGAGCTCGAGCAGCGCGCCGAAGAGGTCCGACAGCAGGCCGAGGAAGAGGCGAAGACCGTCCGGGTGAACGAGTTCCTGACGGTGGCCGAGCTCTCGGAGCTCATCGACGTGCCCTCGAGCCAGCTCGTGGGCGCGGCGTTCAAGAACCTGGGCCTCATGGTCACGATCAACCAGCGCCTCGACTTCGACCAGATCGAGATGCTTCTCGACGAGTTCAACTTCAAGGCGGTCCGCGAGGAGGAGTACACCGACGCCGAGGAGGAGGAGGTCGAGGACGCACCGGAAACCCTCCGGCCCCGGCCCCCGGTGGTCACCGTCATGGGGCATGTGGACCACGGAAAGACACTCCTCCTGGACTCGATCCGGAAGACCAACGTCGTGGCCGGGGAGTCCGGCGGGATCACCCAGCACATCGGTGCCTACCACGTGGAGCTGGACGACGGCCGTGCCGTCTCCTTCCTCGACACCCCGGGACACGCCGCCTTCACGGCCATGCGCGCCCGCGGTGCCGACGTCACCGATATCGTGGTCCTGATGGTCGCCGCCGACGACTCGGTCATGCCCCAGACCGTCGAGGCCATTTCCCACGCGAAGAACGCCGGCGTGCCCCTCGTGGTGGCGATCAACAAGATCGACCTTCCCTCCGCGA
>JBJHBX010000697.1:0-1811 GCA_050485725.1 Gemmatimonadales bacterium
GAGCAGCAGCGGGTCGCGGTGGCGCGGGCGGTGGCGAAGCGTCCGGCGCTCCTCCTCTGCGACGAGCCCACCGGGGCGCTGGACTACCGCTCGGGGGTGCGGGTGCTGGAGGTGATCGAGCGGGTGAACCAGGAGCTCGGCACCGCCACCGCGGTGATCACCCACAACGCGCCCATTGCCGAGATGGCGGACCGGGTCGTGACGCTCCACGACGGGGCGGTCGAGACGGTGTACCGCCCCGAGCGTCGGACCCCGGCCTCCGGGATCCGCTGGTAGCATGGGCTTCCTGGCCGGCCTCCTCGAGCCCCTCGTGGCGCCGGTGCGCGACCGGGTCATGCCACGGCTTTCGGCCATGGACCGGAAGCTCGTGCGCGACCTGGCCTCGATGGCTGGGCAGGGGGTCACCATCGCCCTCGTGGTGGGCGCGGGGATCGGGGGCTTCGTGGCGCTTCGCTCGACTTTCGTTTCGCTCGAGGACTCCCGGGACACCTACTACGAGCGGTACCGCTTCGGGGACGCGTTCGCGCAGCTCGAGCGGGCGCCCGAGTCGCTGGCCGGGCGGATCGAGGCGATTCCGGGGGTGGCGGTGGCGTACACCCGCCTCGTGGAAGCGGTGCGGATCCCCATGGAGGGGCAGGTACAGTCCCCGGTGGGACAGATTGTCTCACTCCCGCCAGGGGGCGACCCGCCGCTCAACGGCGTGCTCCTGAGGGAGGGGCGCTTTCCCTCGGCGGGGCGTGACGACGAGGCCCTCATCCTCGACACCTTCGCCGAGCGCTGGGAGGTCGGCCCCGGCGACACCCTTCGCATCATCGCGAACGGGGCCCTTCGCTCGGTCTTCGTGACCGGGCTCGCCACCTCGCCCGAGTTCATCTATCCGATGCCCCCCGGGGGTGCGCTGATTCCCGACGACGAGCGCTTCGCCGTGCTCTGGATGGACCGCACCGGTGCGGCGCCCCTCTTCCGCATGGAGGGGGCCTTCAACGACGTGGTGCTCCGCCTGCACCGTGGCGCGTCGGAGCGCGAGGTACTTGCCCGCCTCGACGACCTGCTCGAGCCCTATGGCGGGCGGGGGAGCTACGGGCGCGACCTCCAGGCATCGAACTTCATTCTCGACGGCGAACTGGCGCAGCTCCGGCAGTTCGCGCTGGTGGTGCCGATGATCTTCCTGGGGGTCGCGGCCTTCCTCCTGAACGTCGTCCTGTCGAGGCTCCTGCACCTGCAGCGGACCCAGGTGGCGGCGCTCAAGGCGCTCGGCTACCGGAACCGCGAGATCGGCGTGCACTTCCTGAAGATGGCGTCGGGGGTCGTGGTGGCGGGGTCGCTGCTGGGGATCGGGCTCGGAGCGTGGCTCGGCGACGCCATGACCTCGCTCTACGGCTCCTTCTTCGGCTTTCCGATCCTGACCTGGCGCATGGGCTGGGGCGCGCCGGTGATCGGGGTGCTGGTGGCCCTCGTGGCGGCGGTGGTCGGGACCTGGAGCGCACTCCGGAAGATCCTCGCCCTTTCGCCGGCAGAGGCCATGAACCCCGAGCCGCCGGCCCGGTACCGGCCCTCGTTCCTCGAGCGACTCGGGGTAGGGCGGCTCGTGGGGCCGTCGGGGCGCATGGTGCTCCGCGAACTGGGGCGCCGGCCGGTCCGGACCACCCTCTCGGCGGTGGGCATCGGCATGTCGCTCGGGATCGTCGTGGTCGGGGGGTTCTCGGGCGATGCCCTCGAGTTCCTGATCGAGGAGCAGTTCTACCGGGCCTGGCGTGAAGACGTGACCGTCGCCTTCGCCGGGCCCGTCCCCGAGCGGGCGGTGCGCGAGC
>JBJHBX010000698.1:0-1810 GCA_050485725.1 Gemmatimonadales bacterium
GGGAGTACCGGTCCAGGAGCCCCTCGCCGGAGCCCGGGTCACCGGGGGCGGTCTCTCCGAGCGCGCGGGCCAGGGCGGTTCCCTCTCCGAGCGCGTCGGGGAGCCCCAGCGTGAGGTAGGCCCGGAGGAGGACGCGGGCGGTGGTCATCCGGTCCAGGGCGGAACGGATCCGGAGGGCCGAGGCCCGGTCTGCATCGGTGAGCCCCGTGGCCGGGTCGTCGGGTCCTCCCCCGGTTCCCGGCGCCCGGCAGGCCGACGAGAAGACCAGGTTCAGCGAGGCCGATTCGAAGCGGCGAAGCTCCGCCTCGATCTCGTCTTCGAGGCGCTCCAGGACGGAGGGGTCCGGTGGCGCCACGTGCCACGCCGCAAGGTCGCCCGCCAGGCGAGGAAGGTGCTGTTCCAGGAAGTGGCCCGACGGATCGGGGATCCGTTCGTCCACCGTTCGCACCCGGTCGCTTCCGGGCTCGCCCGACATCTCCTCGATTCGCCGGAGCTCCCAGGGCCCCTCGGTCCGGAAGCGACTCACGAGCTCGCCGTTCGCGATCCGGAGCTCCACCTCGAAGCGGGTCCGCACGTGCGTGAGCCGGTCGTGCCGTCGCCCGAAGAAGAGGAAGGCGCGCCGCCGGTTCTCGTGGGTCACGCTGTCGGCGTGTACCGTCCGGTACACGAGCACCGGCTCGTGCAGCGCCAGGACCGCCGCCGTCCTGACCTCGTTCGGAATGTTGCCCGCGACCCTCCGGGGGGCCGGGAGAATGGGTCGACCCACTTCCTCGGGCGACATGCGCGTCAGGAGCGAGGTGGGATCGACGCGTCGGAGCTGCGCCTGCTGGTGGCGCCGGGCGAGGATCTCGGCCTCTTCGGTGAGCTCGCCGGAAGCCCGCTCCCAGGACTCGAGAACCGGCACCAGGACCCCCCCGGGCGGGCCCGCGGCCGGATCGCCGGGGATTGCATCCAGGATCCGCTGGATCTCGACGCCGGTGGCCAGGAGCTCCTCCAGGTCGCCGGGGGTCACGCGCGCGGCGTGCCCGGGCCAGGCGTCCAGCATCGAGAGGTAGGCCTGCGCGGCCACCGCCCACTCCACGGGGTTCGCGCCCCCGCGTCCTGCTCCCATGGCCGGGTACCCGAAGCGCTGGTCTGCGGCGCGGGCCAGCAGCGGGAGGCGCCGGGCCAGGTTCTCCGGGTCGAGGTCGGCGAGCGCCGAGACGAGGGGAGCGTCGTCCACCGGGGTGGTCCGGTCGGTAAGGAGCGCATCCCGGGCGTCGCGGGCGCCGCGCACCCGGAACTCGGCAAGGCAGCTCGAGAAGAGCTGGAACTCCATTTCGTCGAAGGGGGGGAGGTGGCGCTCGCGGTGCTCGAGGCAGCGGACCAGCGTCCGGGCATGGTCGCGGTCGAACCCCGCCTCGAGGTAGGTCACGAGGTTCGCCTCGAGCCGGTCCACCCGTCCGGCCAGCGCCCGGAGTTCCCCCGACAGCCGCGCCAGCTCCGCCGTGGTTTCGCGCTGCCCCGAGGCGACGATCCGCTCCATCCGGGCGAACCCGTCGTCGAGGCCCGCCACGACCTGGTCGAGCCGGGCATCGACCCCCTGGAACCCGGCCGCCATCTCCTCCTGCAGGTCGCCCATCATGCCCCGCAGCGCACGGATGTCACCGGCCGCGGAGGGCCCGAAGGCACCAGGGGTCAGCTGCATGAAGCCGGCGACCCCTGCCGCCAGCGAGAAGACGTTCCCCGAGAGCACCGAGAGCGCCGCCTGCTGCCCCAGGTCGGCCAGGTTCGCGCGGAAGGCCCGCCCCTCGGACCGGAGGTCGGTGGC
>JBJHBX010000699.1:0-1809 GCA_050485725.1 Gemmatimonadales bacterium
CCCAGCCTCCCCGTGACCGCCGCGGACCCCTCTCCTCGCATCCTCTTCCCGGGTCCATGGATCTCCTGAGGGAGGCGGCGCGCCGGGACCCCGAGGGCGAGGCGGTGGCGGCGCGCGGGCACGCATGGAGCTGGCGCGAGCTCGACGACCGCGTGGATGCCGCTGCGCTGGACCTCGTCGCCGCGGGGGTCGGGCCGGGGAGCCTCGTGGCCACGCTGCTTCCCAGTTCCCCCGATGCGCTGGTGATGCTGCACGCGGTGCCGCGGACCGGGGGCGTGCTCGTGCCGCTGCACCCCGGCTGGACCCTGGCGGAGGTCGCGCGGGCGCTGGAGGCGGTGGGGATTCCAGGGGAGGCGGGGGAATCGGGCGTCGGGGCGGTCGCGGGGGTCGCGGGGGAGCGCGCTTCGGGCACGCGGCATCTCCCCCCCGCGCTTCTCGTGGCCCCCGATGCGCGGGTTTCCGAGCTCCGTGCGGCGCTTGGCGGTGTCGGCGTGATCCCGGTCGAGGCGCTGGGGGGCGCCGGACACGGGGCTGATGATCGGCGTGGGGGAGGTGGGCCGGCGGCGGTGACCCGGCCGTCCGATGTTCCGCTCGACCCCGAAGCCCCGATCGCCCTGGTCCTCACCTCGGGAAGCTCGGGGTCGCCCAGGCCGGTCCCCCTCACGCGCGGGAACCTCATGGCCTCGGCGCGAGGGGCGGCGCAGCGGCTTCGCCTGGATGCCGCGGATCGGTGGCTCGCCTCGCTGGCGGTTGCGCACGTGGGCGGGATCGCCCTTCTCCACCGGGCGGCGGTGACGGGATCCGCCACGGTGTTCGACGGCCCCTTCGATGCCGGACGTTTCCTGGCGCTGGCGGATGCCGGCGAAGTCACCCACGCCTCGCTCGTTCCGGTGATGCTGAGGCGGTTGCTCGATGCAAGGGGCAGGCGCCCGGCCCCCCGGGGCCTTCGGTGCGTGCTGGTCGGGGGGGCTGCGACGCCCCGCCCGCTCCTCGACGAGGCGCTGGCCGCGCGGTGGCCGGTGGCACTTACCTGGGGAATGACGGAGGCCGCATCGCAGGTGGCGACCGCGCCGCCGGAAGGGGTGCGGAGCAAGCCGGGTTCGGTGGGGCGGCCGATCGGCGGGGTCACCGTGCGGGTGATCGGGCCCGATGGCCGGGAGCGGCCCCGAGGCGAGGTGGGGGAGCTGGTCGTGTCCGGCCCCACGGTGGCGCCCCTTCCGTCGGTGGAGGCCGCGGGGGGGTGGCTTCGCACCGGAGACCTCGGGCGCTTCGACGCGGACGGGGACCTGTGGATCACCGGGCGCGTCTCCGACCGGATCGTGACGGGGGGCGTGACGGTTGAGCCCGCCGAGGTCGAGGCGGTGCTGCTCGCGCACCCCCAGGTGGCCGAGGTCGCGGTGGTGGGGGTGCCCGATCCGGAGTGGGGTGAGCGGGTGGTGGCGTTCGTGGTGCTGGCCCCGGCCCCGCCCGACGCCCCCGCCGAGCCCCCACCGGAGGCCGCCGCGCTCGACGCCTTCAGCCGCGAGCACCTGAGCGCCGCCCGGCGCCCCCGGGGCTGGGTCTTCGTGGAGGCACTCCCCCGGAACGCCAACGGGAAGGTTGACCGGGCAGCGCTGCGGGCGCAGCAGGGTGGCGCGCCGGGCTGAGCGGGGGGGTGGCGGGACACCTGGCGGGGGACGTGCCGGGTGCCGTGCGGCTGCACCCCTTTCGGGCCGCGCTGGTCGGGCGCGCTCCGCCACCTTTCGGGACGCGCGCATCGGCCGGGCTCCGCCACCCTTCGGGACGCACGCATCGGCCGCGCCACCACAC
>JBJHBX010000700.1:0-1803 GCA_050485725.1 Gemmatimonadales bacterium
TACCGCTCGGAACGGGTGGCCCGGGTGGGCGATCCGGTCGTGCCCTCGCACCCGATCTTCGCCTGGGGCAGCCGCCCGCCGCTGGGCCAGGCCTTCGTGCGCATCGGCGAAGACCACGAAGCGCCTGGAGAGCCCTGGCTCGTCGTGGCGAACCACCTCAAGTCGAAGGGGGGATGCCCCGCGACCGACGACCCCAGGGCCGCGCCGGGCGACTTCGATTCGGGCGATGGCCAGGCCTGCTGGAACGCCCACCGCCTCGAGGCGGCGGGGGCGATCGCGGACTGGCTCGCAGCCGACCCGGCGGGGGTCGGGGCCGCGAATGCCCTGGTCGTGGGCGACCTGAACAGCTACGGAGAGGAGGATCCGATCCGCCTGCTCCGGGAGCGTGGCTGGGAGGACGCCTTCCGGCTCGCCGCCCCGGCGGGCAGCCGCCCGCCCCACGGCTACGTCTTCCAGGGGCAGGCCGGTCGCCTCGACCACGTGCTCATCCACGGATCCAGGCGTGACTGGCTCACCGATGCGCGCACCTGGCACACGAACGCCGACGAGTCCACCGCCTTCGGCTACCTGGACGACGATGACCCCGGGCCCTGGCGGAGCTCCGACCACGACGTGCTCGTGGTCGGGGTCCGGACGCGGACCCCGGGGTGAGCCGGCGGCCTCAGGCCCGGCCCTTCATCATCCCCTTCCAGTAGAGCTGCGGCAGGACGTGGCGCTTGAGCAGGTACATGTCGAGCCGCTCCCTCGTCTGGTCCACCGGGAAGGTCGGCGCAAAGGTGTTCCCGTAGGTGAACTCCGCCAGGACCAGCTTCCCCACGTCGGTCAGGAGCGGGCACGACGAGTAGCCGTCGTAGCGGGCCTCGAGGGGGCGGCCTTCCAGGAACGCCCGGAGATTCGAGACGAGCACCGGGGCCTGCTTCCGGACCGCGGCGCCGGTCTTGGCGGTGGGGAGCGCCGCCGCGTCGCCGAGGGCGAAGACCTCCGGATGGCGGAGATGCTGAAGCGTCCCGTGGTCCACCTCGACGAACCCCTTGTGCGGCCCCTCCGCCACCGCGAGGGGAGATCCGGCCACCGGGTCCGGGGCCCGCTGCGGAGGGGTCACGTGCAGGAAGTCGTAGGGAATCGTGACGTCCTCCCCGCGGTCCAGGTGCCGGAAACGCGCCTCCTTCCGGTCGGGGCTGATGCCGCGCAGGTCGTGGCGGAAGCGCATGTCGATCCCGCGCTCGGCCACGATCCGGTTCAGCGTGGCGTTGATCTCGGGCACCCCGAGCATGACGGTGCCGGCGAAGGCACCGATGACCCGCGCCTGCCCGGCCAGCCCCTCCTTCCTCCAGAAGGCATCGGCCAGGTACATGATCTTCTGGGGCGCACCCCCGCACTTGATCTGGCTGTCAGGGTTCGTGAAGACCGCGTTCCCGCCCCGGAAGGCCTGCATCGCCTGCCAGACCCGCTCGGCTGAGTCGGGCGTGTAGACCGATGCCACTTCGGGGGTGCCGAGTGCCTCCGCGGCCCCCTCCACGAGCTCCCACGCGAGCCGGATGCCAAGGCCCACGACGAGGGCGTCGTAGGTGAGCGCTCCGCCCCCCCCGAGCTCGACGCGGCGGGCCGCCGGGTCGATCCGCGCCACGCGGTCCCGGTGCCAGGCCACGCCGGGGGGGATCAGGCCGGCCATGGGTCGCCGGGTTGATGCAGCGTCCACGACGCCCCGCCCCACCAGGGTCCAGAGGGGCTGGTACCAGTGGGTCTCCGAGGGCTCGACGAGCCCGATGTCCATGGCGCGATCGGCCCTTCGAAGGCGCGCGG
>JBJHBX010000701.1:0-1795 GCA_050485725.1 Gemmatimonadales bacterium
CAGACGGCCAGGTGAAGCTGATCGACTTCGGCATCGCGAAGCACCTGGTCGGCGAGGGCCCCGGAGGCTGGGAGGGAGATGCGAAGGCGGAGCGAACGCGGACAGGGCTCGCCCCCCTCACGCCCTCCCATGCCGCCCCGGAGCAGTTGCGCGGGGAGGCGGTCGGAGTGCATACCGATGTGTATGCACTCGGGGTGCTCCTTTTCGGGATCCTCGCCGGTCGGCCTCCTTTCGCCCTTGCGGGGCGAACGCCGGCCGAGGCGGCGCGAATCGTCGACGATGCGCCCGCGCCCCGGCCCTCGGCTGCGGTCGGGTCCGACCCCGAGGGGGACCACGGGCCCCCCGTTCGGGGCGTGGATCGGGGGCGGTGGGCGGACCTCGACGTCCTCTGCGCCGTGGCGATGCACCCCGATCCGGCGCGGCGCTACCGCTCGGTCGAGGCGCTCATCCGCGACGTGGACCACCTCACGGCGGGACGGCCCCTCGAGGCGCGGCCGGACTCGGTCCGCTACCGGGCGGGGAAGTTCGCGAGGCGGAACCGGGGTCCCCTTGCCGTGACTGCCGTCGCCGCCCTCGTTGTCGTGGCGCTCTCGGCGGGGTACGCCCGCTCCCTCGTGGCGGCCCGCGATGCCGCCGTCGCCGAGGCCGCCCGGGCCGAGCGGATCCAGCAGTTCACGCTGAACCTGTTCCGCGGAACCGACCCCGATTTCGCGCCGGCCGAGGGACTCCGGGTCGTGGACCTGCTGGATCGGGGGGTGCAGGAGGCCCGCGCGCTGGGCGCCGACCCGGCGCTCCAGGCCGGCGTGTACCTGGCACTGGGCGAGATTCATCACCAGGTCGGGGCGCTCGACCAGGCCCACGAGCTCCTCTCCGATGCGCTCGGCATCCGCGAGGGGCTGCGGGGCCCGCACCATCCGGAGGTCGCCGAGGCGCGGGTAGCCCTGGCACTCCTCCTCGAATCGCAGGCCGAGCTGGACGAAGCCGAGGCGCTGGCCCGGGCCGGCCTCGCCTCGGCTCGCGCCTCGCTCCGCCCGGGTCACCCGGCGCTGGGGCGGGCGGTGGCGGCGCTCGGCCAGGTGCTCGAGGCACGGGGTCGCTACGACGAGGCGCTTCCGCTGGTGGACGAGGCGGTTCGCATTCACCGGGCCTCGGCCCCCGACGCCCCCGAGCTGGCCCGAGCCCTCGGGCGCCTGTCGAACCTCCACTTCTACCAGGGTGCCTACCTCGTGGCGGACTCGGTCTCGAGGCAGGCGCTCGAGCTGAACCGCAGGCTTTACGGTCCCGACCACCCCGCCGGCGCCCCCGACCTGATCAACCTGGGCGCGATCCAGTTCGAGCTGGGCGATGCGGTGGCGGCCGAGTCGCTCTTCCGCGAGGCCCTGGCGATCCAGGAGCCCTGGTACGGCCGGGCGCATCCCACGGTGATCGCGAACCTGATCATGATCGGCCGGGCGCTGGTTCGGCAGGAACGGCTCGAGCCCGCGCGTGAGCTGCTCCTGGAGGCGGAAGCGCTCGCGCGCGCCACCCTTGGCGAACACCACCCCCGGGTGGCCTCGGCGACGAACGAGCTGGGCCTGGTGGCGCAGCACCTCGAGGCATGGGACGAGGCGGCGCACCACTTCGGACGGGTCGTGGAGATCTACGAGGCCCTCTATCCGGAGGGGCACCAGTGGATCGGGGTGGCCCGCTCGAACCTGGCCGGCACGCTCCAGGCGGGGGGCGACCCCGCGGGCGCAGAGCGACTCTTCCGCGAGGCGCTCGAGATCTACGACGCGACGCTCCCGCCGGGGCACCA
>JBJHBX010000702.1:0-1221 GCA_050485725.1 Gemmatimonadales bacterium
GGGTCGAGCGGGACACGGCCCTCCCCCTCCTGCTCGAGATGCGGGCCCGCCGGTGGCTCGCCTTCGTGGACCGCGAGCGGCGGGTGATCGAGGGTCCCGACTTCCGGAGGGAGTTCAGGGTCCGGACACCGCCGGGGCGCTGAGCCGCCGCAGCGTCGTGCCGGGGCCGCCCGCCGCCGAGCGCGAGGGCGCGACGCCCTCGCCCCAGGCGCGCACGCCGTTCACCCAGACGCCGTCCATGCCCTCGGCCAGGCGGTGCGGCTCCTCGAAGTCGGCGGTGTCGCGGATGCGGGCCGGGTCGAAGAGAAGGAGGTCGGCGGCGTGGCCGGGGCGCAGGTACCCGCGGGGCACCGCCACGCGAGCCGGGTCCGAAAGCCCGAAGAGGTCGGCCGTCTGCCCCGACATCTTCCGCACCGCCTCTTCGAGGGTCAGGCTTTCCTCCTCCACCACGAACCTCCGCATCACGAGGGCAAAGGCCCCGTACCCCCGGGGGTGCGCCATGACCGGGCTTCCGTCCGACGAGACCACGGTGTGGGGGTCGTGGAGAAAGCGGCGCATGACCGCGTCGTCCATGACGAAGTAGGCGGCCCGCGCGCCCGAGGGCCCCAGCTCGATCAGGAGCTCCTCGAAGGGGCGTCCCTCGGCTTCGGCCGCTTCGGCCAGGGTGCGCCCCGCCCAGGGCCCGCTTCCGAAGAGGGTGGCCTCGGGTCCGTTCCTGGCATCCACGCGGTTCCGGAGGAACTCGGCGAGCTCGTCGCGCCGGTCGCGAAGGGCCGCCTCGTAGCTGGCGGGCGGGCGCGCCCATTCCGGAAACAGAATTCCGATTCCAGTAAAGCTCGCGGTGTAGGGGTAGACGTCGGCGCTCACCTCGATCCCCTCGGCCCGCGCCCGGTCCATGAGCCCGAGCACGCGGCCCGGCAGCTCGGGGTCGTCGCCCAGCACCACCTTCAGGTGCGATGCGTGGACCCGGGCCCCCGAGCGGCGCCCCTGCTCCAGGAGCTCCTCGAGCGACGCCTCAACCTGGTCCGCATCCTCGCTCCGCATGTGGCTCGAGATGATTCCGTCGCGCTGTGCCACCTCCTCGCCGACCCGGGCCAGCTCATCGGCGTTCGCCGGGCGCCCCGCATCGTACTCGAGCCCGGTGGAGAGGCCGAAGGCCCCCGCATCCATGGCACGCCCCACGAGCGCCGCGAGCGCCTCGATCCCCGCGGCGTTCGGGGC
>JBJHBX010000702.1:1231-1793 GCA_050485725.1 Gemmatimonadales bacterium
GTTCGGGGCCCCGAACCCCAGGGGGGACTCCTGCCGGAGCGAACCGTGGCCCGCGAGCCAGGCCACGTTGGTCCAGGGCCCGAGGGCATCGGTGTCGCGCATGACCCCCGGGAGGTCGGCGGCAGTGGGGCTTCCGCCATCCATGCCCAGGACGATGGTGGTCACGCCCTGCGCCAGGAAGTTCGGGAAGCCCGGGGTCTCGAGGGGATCGCCGTGGGCATGGGCGTCGATGTAGCCCGGCGCAAGCACCCGTCCCATGGCATCCACCACCTCGGCGCCCTCGAGCTCGGCCACGAGGGTATCGGGGTCGAGCGGGCCCACGTAGACAATGCGACCGTCGGCCACGAGAAGGCCGCCCTCGAAGGCCGCCTCGCCGCTTCCGTCCACGATCCGCGCGCCATGAATGGCGAGGTCCCAGGGCGCGGGAACGAGCGGAGGCGCGGCCGCGGGCCGAAGTTCGACCTCTGCCTGCGGCGTCCCTGCGGGGGCGTCGGTGCCGCCGCACGCCGCCAGGACGAGCGCGAGCCCCGAGGCCACGAGGGCGCGCCGACGGGGGGCCGGA
>JBJHBX010000703.1:0-1781 GCA_050485725.1 Gemmatimonadales bacterium
GAGGTGCTCGCGGTGCTGGGGCGTACCCGAAGCCTCGAGCGCATCGATCGGGCGCTTCGGGAGATCGCGCCGGCGGAGGGCTGACGGGACACCCGGATCGCGCCGGGCTCCCGCCGGGCCGGCCGACGTGGAAACAAGCGTTCCACTGCTTGACGGGGGGTTCCGCGGGGCGTTACCGTGGCGAGGTAAACATCTGTTGCCGGGTCTTCCGACCCGGTGATCCCCCGGGAAACCGGGCTCCCCGGAGATGCGCATGCCCGCGGTTCTCAGCGATCTGGAACGCAGCATCCTGGACTACATGGTCCAGTATCTCCGGGCCCACACCTACCAGCCCTCGATTCGCGAGATCGGCGAGGAGTTCGGGATCCGGAGCACGAAGACGGTCTCCGAGCACCTGAGCGCGCTGGCTGAGAAGGGGTACCTCGAACGGGATCCGTCGCGCTCGCGGGGGATCCGGATCCTGGGCGTGGACCTGAATCCCCACACGGTCTCGGTTCCCTGCTTCGGCGAGATCCCCGACCCCGGCAGGGGGTTCGAATCCGACGGCGTCGAGGCCTGGTATTCCCTCGACCGTCGCCTGGGCGCGGCGAAGGGTGCATGGTTCCTCCGTGTGCGCGATGCCCGATGGTCGCCGCTCGGGGTCCGGCAGGGGGACCTGCTCCTGGTCGAGCCGGCCACGTCCGCCGGGCTGGCGGATGGGGACCTGGCCGTGGTGCAGCTCGGGGACCGACCCGACGTGTACAGGGTGCAGCGGAACGGGGTGGCACTCAGGCTGCGTGCCGCCACCGATGCCGACGGGATGTCGCTTGCGGTCGAGGATCCGGCCCGGCTCGTCGTGGGCGGGCGGGTGGCGGGGCTTCACCGCCGCTTCGACGACATGGCGGTCCCCGCGTCGCCCGTGGCCCACTGACCCGGAGGCGTCCGTTGACGGGGGGCGGAGGCGGAGAGGTGGATCCGCGGCTCCCGGGGTCCGATCGGTCGCTCAGCCGCCCCGAGGGTGCCCCCTCGCGGGTCCGGGTAACCGACCCACGGCCCGGAGACCGGGGCTGGATGTCTCGGGCGCTGGAGCAGGCCCGGCTGGCGGCGCTCCTGGGAGAGGTCCCCGTGGGCGCGGTGCTCGTGAGAGACGGGCGCCTCATCGCCGAGAGCGGGAACCGGACCGTGACCCGACCTGACCCGACCGCGCATGCCGAGGTCGAGGCGATCCGCGCCGGTGCGGCTCGGACCGGTGACTGGCGGCTCGGGGGATGCACCCTCTACGTGACCCTCGAGCCCTGTGCCCAGTGCGCCGGCGCCCTGGTGCTCGCCCGGGTGGACCGGGTCGTCTACGCGGCCCCGGACCCGAAGGCCGGCATGGCGGGAAGCCTGGGGAACCTCCTCCAGGACCCGCGGTTGAACCATCGAACGGAACTGACTGAAGGCGTACTCGCCGAAGAGGCCGGAGGGCTCCTCCGCGACTTCTTCCGCGCACGCCGTGTCGGAGGTGGGAGCGGGTGAACCGGGGAACGATGATGCGGGCGGGGCTGATCCTGGGGCTGCTCTCGGGCGGGTGCACCCTGGCCACGACCCCGGTGAATGCGCCGCCGCCGCCCCCCGACCTGCCGCCGCCTTCGAGTGAGCGGGTCCGTCCCCCGCCGGCCCCTTCGCCGGTCCCTTCTCCGGGTACAGGGCCGCCGGCGGAGGTACGCGGAGAAGGGACCGGCATCGGGACCGTCGCCCCCGGGGCCCCGTGGACACCGGGGACCGCGCGAACCCTCCGCGATGGGGAGGCGCACCCGCTC
>JBJHBX010000704.1:0-1776 GCA_050485725.1 Gemmatimonadales bacterium
TCCGCGTGGGAGACCCCGCCGTCATCGCATCGGGGTTCCAGCGCCTGGCAGGGGACAGGATCGTCTCCAGGGCCATCGACAACCGCGTCGGCGCGTACGTCGTGCTCGAGGCGCTCCGACTTCTGGCGGAGGACCCGGCCACGGTGGGCGGCTGCGTGGCCGTGGCCACGGTGCAGGAGGAGATCGGCTACTCCGGCGGGGGGGCCCGAAGCTCGGCCTTCGCCCTCGAGCCCGATGCCGCGCTCGTCGTCGACGTGACCTTCTCGACCGACGTGCCCGACGTGCCCAAGAAGGAGGTCGGTGAACACAAGCTTGGCGGCGGACCGGTGCTCAGCCGCGGGTCCGCCACCCACCCGGTGATCTTCGACCGACTCGTCTCGGTGGCGGAGGCCGAGGAGATCCCCTTCTCGATCATGGCCGCCCCCCGGGCCACCCGCACCGACGCCGACGGCATCTTCCTGACCCGTGGAGGGGTGCCCACGGGTCTCGTATCGATCCCCAACCGCTACATGCACTCGCCGTCGGAAATGGTGAGCGCAGCCGACCTTGAGCTCGCGGCTCGCCTCCTGGCGGGTTTCGTGCGCTCCCTCGAACGCGAAAGCTCCTTCATTCCCGAGTAGCGGGGCGGGCCACCGATGACCTCGCAGGCGGGCCCCCGACCCCCCGAGGCGCGTTGACGCATGCGCTCGGGGACGTTTAAACTTACCAGTCTCTGAACCAGAACCGCATCGGCACCCGCCGGGGCCTGGGCGACGCGTCGCCGGGCCCGGAGCGACGCCGGACGAAATCGATCGAGGAAACGGACACCAGATGCTGAACGCCACCGAGGTGCTGAAGGAACTCCAGGAAATGCGGGACAACGGCTTCCTCTCGGACGCGCTGATGCGGCAGGCCGTCCGGCACATCAAGCGTTCGGACTCCCGGTTCGACTGGGTCGGCGTCTACCTGCTGAACTCCGCCGGCGACGAGCTCTGGCTCCACAACTACGTGGGGAAGCCCACCGAGCACGCGCGCATTGCGGTGGGCGTGGGAGTCTGCGGCACCGCGGTCGCAGAGAAGGCCAATCAGAACGTGCCCGACGTCTCGAAGGTCGAGAACTACCTGGCGTGCTCTCCCCATGTCCAGTCGGAGCTCGTCGTGCTGATCCGCGCCGGCGACGACATCTACGGACAGATCGACATCGACTCGGACGAGGTGAACACCTTTTCCGACGCGATCGTCGCCGAGGTGCAGGCGATCGCGGACAAGCTGGCCGAGCAGATCGCCGCCGAGCGACGCTGAGTCGTCGCTGCGGCCGCGTCCGCGACCGGGCCCCGCGCCTCCCCCGAGGGGGCGCGGGGCCTCCTTTCAGCCGGGCCGTCGCCCGGTTCCTTGAGTGCCCCCGGCGGGTGTGGTATCCTGAAGCACGGGCGTCCCCTGCGGCGTTCCTGTCTCCGCCACCCCGGCGCCGGCCAACGCTCCCCCGAGCGCCGGCGGGGCCTCGTCCATCCGCCACCTGAAGCGCCTTCCCGTGGCATCTCCGAACGCCGAAGCCCACACTTCGCCGGCCCGGTCCGACCGACCCGAGGCAGGTCGAACCGTTGCGCGTTCGGCGCCCCGGAGCCTGGATCGACGGGTGCTCGATGAGCTCCGGTCCGTGGTGGGATCGGACGCGGTGATCCAGGATCCGGACCGGCTCGTCGTCTACGAGTCCGACGGCCTGACCCAGTACCGGGCACTTCCCGGCGCCGTGGTCCTCCCTGCCGACGCGGAGCAGGTGGCCTGGGTGCTCCGCAT
>JBJHBX010000705.1:0-1768 GCA_050485725.1 Gemmatimonadales bacterium
GGCACGCGCAATCCCGAAGAAGCACCCCGGTCCGCGGACACGCCCACCGCCGGAAACGTCCGGGGCGGAAAGAACGTTGACCGCCGCCGGAACCCGATTACTCCCCGGAACCCGATTACTCCCCGGAACCCGATTACTCCCCGGAACCCGATTACTCCCCGGAACCCGATTACTCCCCGGAGCTGCCTCGCGCCGCCAGGATGACCTCGCCATTCCTGTCCACCAGGAGGAGCACGTCCAGGATCGTCTCGACCGCCTCGATGTAGAACTCGGGCGTGATGTCTTCGAAAACGTCCGACGGGTTGTGGTACCCCGGGTGGTCCTCGACCCCGAAGTACAGGAAGGGAATCCCCGCCAGGTGGAATGGGCCGTGGTCCGACGACATGGTCCAGTCGTCTCCCGGGGGCAGGTCGGGGGAATCGTGACCCATCAGGAGCTGGATCCGGCTTCGGGCCGCAGCTTCCTCGACGAAGGGCACGAGGAAGGGGTAGTGGAAGGTACCGGCCGCGTAGAGCTCGTCGGCCTCGTTCCGGCTCACCATGTCCAGGTTGAGGTTCATGACCACCCGGTCCAGCGGAACCGGCGGGTCCGCGATGAAGGCCCGGGCGCCCTGGAGCCCCATCTCCTCCGCATCGAGTGCCGCCAGGATCACCGAGTGCCTCGGCCGGTTGGCCTGGAGCCAGCGCCCCAGCTCGACGATGGCCGCGGTTCCCGAGGCGTTGTCGTCGGCTCCGTTGTAGATCTCGCCGTCGCGCACGCCAAGGTGGTCATAGTGGGCCGTCACGACGAGGTAGCGGTCCGGGTGCACCTCTCCCGGGATGATCCCGAGAATGTTCAGCCCCTCGATCTCGCTCCCGCCCCCGCGGGGCGTGAAGGTGAAGGCGTGCGTGCGCCGGTCCCCGATCGTGCCCAGCCCCAGCTCGTCGAAGGCGCCGATCAGCATGCGCCGTGCGCGTTCGTTCCCGGGCGTGCCGGTCCGGCGTCCCTCCATCGAGTCATGTGCGAGCGACCGGATGGCCGAGAGAAGCGCCTCGGAATCGATCCGGCTCCGGGCGCCGAGGGAGTCGATCGTGATGTCGCGGTCGACCCCGGCCTCGCGGTCGAGCCCGAAGGCCATTCCGGGGGCATCGCCGGGAACGAACCCCGGAGATGAAGCGGGCGCCGGATCCGGAGCGAGAGCGACGCCGGCGACCAGCAGGGCGAAGGCGACGGGGAACGAGACCAGCCGCAGGTGGGCTGGACGGACGCGAGATGAGTGCAGCATGATCCGCCGGTCGAACGAGGGTGAGGAAGGTCGGATGCGATCCATCGTTACCCTGCGCGGGCCCCCGGGGATCCTGCCGGCCTTCGTCGGCACGGAGGCAGGTGGGGATCCTGGCGCCCCCAACGATGTACGAGTGCAGCGATGCAGCATCACCTCCATGCGGCTTCACCCCGATGCCACCGCAACCGGCCGCTCGACCTCGAGCCGCCCGCCTTCGAGCCCCCCAGCCTGCGTCCCGCCATGACCCTCCGCAACGCCCGGAGCGTGACCGACCTCGCCCGCCTGCGTCGCCTTCGCCGGGCGGTCCTCCTGCTCGGGGGATGCATCGTCCTTTTCGGCGCGGGGCTTGCCGAGCTGCATGCGCAGATCACGAACGACGAGCATGCCGACCGTCGCGCCGCCCTCGCGGAGCGCGTCGGTGACGGTCTCGTCGTGGCCATGGGGAGCGCAGCACCCCCCCAGGACTACATCCCCTTCTTCCAGAACAGCCTCTTCCGGTACCTG
>JBJHBX010000706.1:0-1765 GCA_050485725.1 Gemmatimonadales bacterium
CTCCCGGATCTCGCGCAGGAGCGCCCTTCCCTCCCCCATCAACTCGTCCAGCGCAGCCCTGGCGGGGATCCCGTCCGATCCCCGCATGAAGAAGGCGGGCGGGTCCGCACCCTCGGGCAGGTAGCTGCGCGGCCAGGTCCAGAGCCCGCCCCCGTGGTCGGCGAGCGGGGGCTTTCCGGTACCTGCGCCCGGGCAGTAGTCCAGGAGATCGTCGACCCGCTGATAGAGGACGCCGATGGACCTCCCGAGCTCGGCCACCCGTTCGGCGTCCGGATCCTCCCTCAGCGTGTGGGCGGCGGCGAGGGCGCATCCGAAGAGCTCCCCGGACTTCCCCCGGATGATCCGGCGCATCTCGTCGGGTTCCAGACGCTCCCCTGCCCGCTCGCCCTGCTCCCGCTCCCCCGCGATCGTGGCGTCGATCGCTCGGGCAAAGCGATGCACGAACCCCCAGCTCCCGGTCCCGGCCGCGGCGAGGTACGATCGCGCGAGGAGCTGGTCTCCGGCCACCAGAGCCGCTCCGACGCCCTTCTTCCCCGCCAGGGTGGGGCGCCCACGACGCGTCTCGGCTCCGTCGACCACGTCGTCGTGGAGCAGCGACGCCTCGTGAGCGAGCTGTACCGCAAGGAGCGCCGTCCAGAACCGGAGCCCGAGCTGTTCGACGACGTGCGGCTCCGTGGCCGCGACGGCCAGATGTGGCCTCAGGAGCTGGCCCCCGATCCACATCCCTCCGTCACCCTTCACCCCCAGCGCTTCCCAGGCCCGGACCAGCCCCTCCCCCAGGCCCGGCGCGGGGCGGAGTGGGAGCTCCGCCACCCGGGATGCGGGCAGGCCGCTCACGAGGCCCTCGCCGGAGCACGTCCCGGCGCTCGCTGGCGCAGAAGTACCACGAGGGCGATGGCCGCGTACCCTGCCAGGGTCAGCAGGACCGCCCACACCAGCCCGGCACCGGCGGACATCCCCAGGGGGAGGAGGACGTTGGCCAGGTAGAAGAGGCTCATCCAGCGAAGCGGAAGGCGCTCCATCCAGTCCTCCATCCGCAGGACGACCAGGGCGCCCATGAGAAGGACCCCGGTGAAGAGCCATCCGGCCAGGTTCACCCAAGGCATCCCGTAATACGCTCCGGCAACCTCCCAGCGCCAGTAGATGGTGGCGTAGCTCATGGCCGGGTCCAGTGCCAGATCCCACGCGGTCAGGATCACGGATCCGAGGAGCACCCTCGAAACGACCCCACCTCCGGGATCCAGCCTTGCAGCCAGCAGGAACGACGGGATCGCCATCAGGAACCACGAGAGCGGGATGACAAGGGGGACCAGGTCGAACCAGCGGGCGCCCAGGAGCGGCGTGTAGTAGTACGGGCCGAAGGGGAACCCGAACGCGGTGCCCGAGAGCTCGCTCGAGAGGCTGATGACGTAGACGGCCAGGAACGCGGGGATCCAGCGCCATCCGGTCCGGAGGGTCAGGACGAGCATGAGCGCCCCGCCCGCCACGAGGATCTGGCCGATCGAGAAGAGTCGGAACGACCGGGCGTAGAAGGGGACCGCCCACGGGACGTGCTCGAGCAGGTGCGGGTGGACACCGAAGATGGCGAAGCCGAGTACGGCAGCCGCGTTGAAGGCCACGACCACCCAGAGGGCCACCCGTTCGACCGGAGAAGGGGGCTCCCCGACCCTCCCCCACAGTGCTTCCCGCATGTACCTCCCTCCGGGCTCGGGTTCGGGATCGCCGGGGCGATGCGGGGTGGGGGGGCGCCCGCCCCCCCACGGAC
>JBJHBX010000707.1:0-1764 GCA_050485725.1 Gemmatimonadales bacterium
CTTCCACCCCAAACCCAGCCGGAGGCCTCCCCGTGGCCCGATCTCGCCGTGTCGTTCGTACCGCACGCACCGTAGTCGCCGCCATCCTCGTCGTGGCCGCATCGGCTGCGCTCTTCCCCGTGGATGCCGAGGGGCAGCGCATCGGCGGAGAGGACGGATTCCTTCCGGTGCAGGTCGATGCGGAGCGGAACCGGGTGCTCCTCCACATTCCGGCAGCGCGCATGGGCGAGGACTTCCTTCACACCGTGACGCTGGCCACCGGGCTCGGGTCCGCCCGCACCCAGCTCGACCGGGGGCAGACCGGGTCGCGGGCCATCGTCCGCTTCGAGCGCCGCGGGAACCGGGTGCACGTGGTCCAGGACAACTGGTCGATCCGCGCGGTGGGGGCGGACGAGGCCGAGGCGCGGGCGGCGCGCGAGGCCTTCCCGACCTCGGTCGTGGCTTCGCTTCCCATCGAGTCGGAGGAAGGGGGGACGCTGGTCGTCGACGCGTCGTCCTTCTTCTTTGCCGACGCGTGGGGGGTGGCCGACCGGCTCCGTGCAGGGGGGCAGGGCACGAGCCGCGTGGACCGGGACCGGAGCTGGCTCGTGGAGGAATCGTCCGGGGTCTTCCCGCGAAACACCGAAATCCGGATGGCGCTGACCTTCGTGGGTGACCAGCCCGGGATCGAGCTTCGCCGCACCGCCCCCGACGGGACCGCCGCCACCTTCGAGCAGCACCACTCGATGCTCGCCCTTCCCGACGAGGAGGGGTTCCGGCCCCGGCCCTTCGACCTGCGGGCCGGCCTCTTCAGCACCTCGTTCTGGGACTTCGCTCAGGGCTTCGACGAGAACTACCGGGACGCCTTCGCGAACCGGTGGCGGCTCGTGCCTTCCGACACGGAGGCCTACCTCCGGGGCGAGCTGGTCGAGCCGGTGGAGCCCATTGTGTACTACATCGACCCCGGGATTCCCGAGCCCTACCGCACCCACTTCATCGAGGGGGGGATGTGGTGGAACGGGATCTTCGAGGCGGCGGGCTTCCGGGACGCCTTCCTGGTCCGCGATCTCCCCGAGGGTGCGAACCCGCTCGATGCCCGCTACAACATGATCTACTGGGTCCACCGGCAGGGGCCCGGCCCCTCGGTGGGTCCGTCGTACTCGGACCCCAGAACCGGCGAGATCCTGAAGACGGTTGTGCGGATGGACTCGTGGCGCTCCCTCGTGGACTACAACATCTATGCGGGGCTGATTCCGGCGGCCGGGACGGAAGACGCGCTGAACATGACAGCCGAAGACTTCGTGATGGCCCGGCGGCGCCAGCACACCGCCCACGAGATCGGGCACACGGTGGGTCTCCAGCACAACTTCATTTCGGGATCGCAGAACCGCGCCTCGGTCATGGATTACCCCGCGCCGCTGATCCACCTGCGCGGCGACGGCACACTCGACCTCTCCGAGGCCTACAGGGAGGGGGGTGGAGCCTGGGATTCGCTGGCGGTCCGCTACGCCTACACCTGGTTCCCCGACGAGGCCTCCGAGCGCGAGGGACTCCGGCGGATCATGGAGGACGGGCTCGCCCAGGGGCTCCGCTACATCACCGGGGGGCACGCCGGGCAGGCCGGTTCGATCCCGGCGGCGACACAGTGGATCGAGGGCGCGACGATGCTCGAGGCGCTCGAGCGGACGAGCCAGGTGCGCCGTCTCCTGGTGGACCGCTTCGACGAGCGCGCGATCCGCGAGGGCGAGGCCATGTCGATGCTGAACATGCGCTTCGCCCACGTCT
>JBJHBX010000708.1:0-1759 GCA_050485725.1 Gemmatimonadales bacterium
CGGTACGCCACCGGACCGACCCAGGCCACGAGTGCACGGTCGCGGCCGTCCGGATAAGTGGCGGTGAGCCCCAGGCGGGCGGCGGCCGGCGCGACTCGGAGGGCGTCGTGCCATGCGGTGCCCGGGGAGTCCGGCGTGTCCGGCGTGTCCGGGTCCCCGGCATCGGTGCGGCTCCCTGCAGCGGGGTCCGCGAGGTGGTGCGCCTCGTCCAGCACCAGGAGGCCAAAGGCCCGACCGTGACGTTCGAGGAGCGGGAAGGCCGAGTGGTACGTGGTCACGGTGATGCGGCGGAGCTCCTTCTCGTCGCCGTACCACGCGCCCGCGACCTCGGGGCCGAAGGCGTCCGCCAGCTGACTGAACCACTGGCTCACGAGGGCCCGCGTGGGTGCGACCACGACCGCCCCGCCCCCTGCCTCCACCTCGTCACGGATCGCCAGGAGGGCCACGAGGGTTTTCCCTGCACCGGTTGGCAGGACCACGGTGCCTCGCCGATCCTGTGCACGCCAGCGTGACAGCGCCTCTTCCTGGTAGGGCCGGGGGATGCGGAGGTCCCGGAAGGGGGCCGGGGTGCCGGCTTCCCGCACGCTCGCTTCGGGGATCCCCCGGGCCTCGGCCCAACGACGAAGCTCGGGAAAACGATGCCCGGGCGCCACGTAGGCCCGGTGCCGCGCATCCCACGAGAGCCACCGGGGGGGCGCATCGTACCCCTCGGTGTCCGTGGAATCAGCGACCTTTCCCTCGGGGGCTTCGCGTTCCGGTCGGGCCTCGAGGCCGACGAGCAGCGAGACCCCGTTGCGCCAGGCGTAGAACACCGGCGGTCCAGGAAGGCCGGGGGGCGAAGTCACGACGACATCGTCGCGGTCGCCGGTCCCGCGGGCAAGGCTTTCGCGAGGGATCACCGGCCCGGGGCAGGTGGGTTGACTCCGTAGATGCCGGCTCATACCGTTGTTGTCCGGTACCGAACAAAACCCGAATCCGCCTTCCGGGCATCACCTCTCCACCGACCAGGAGCATGCCATGAACGACGCAACCGCCGCCACGAACGACACGCCGGGCACGAACGGCGGAACCTTCATCACCCTGGGGGCGATGCTCGAGCACCTGCAGGGGCACCGGCGTCTCACGCGGCGTGCCATCGAGGCCTTTCCCGAAGCGGAGCTCTTCACCTTCCGCATCGGGGGGATGCGAACCTTCGGGGAGCTGGTGCACGAGCAGCTACGGGTGTCCGAGCCCCTGGTCCGGGGCGTGGCCACGGGGAGCTGGGACGCGCCCGACTGGGAGGGCGGCGGCCCCGCCACCCGGGAGGCGCTGCTCGAGGCGTGGGACCGGGCCACCGAGGCGATCGACGCGCACTGGGGCCGCATCACCCCCGAGCGACTGCTCGAGGAGGAGGTGGCCTTCGGGATGTACGAAGGCCTGACCCGTGACCACATTCTCTACGCCCTCGACAACGAGGTGCACCATCGGGGGCAGATGTACGTGTACCTGAGAGCCCAGGGGGTGGAGCCGCCGGCCTTCTGGGAGCGGTGAGTGAAGCGGGGGGGCCTGCGCCGCCAGGGATCCCCGCCGGTTGCAGGTGCCCTCCGCGCTGGGTAACCTGATGCGGCGCCAGGGCCTGGCGCTCGCCTTCGTCGCCAGGTGTCGACCCGCGCCGCCCCGGGTCCGCCTTCGCCGACAGCCCCGCACCCCGCAAGCCGTGAACGCTCTTGTGGAATCGACGCCCCCTCCGGATCCCATCACCCGCCCGATCCCGCGCGTG
>JBJHBX010000709.1:0-1752 GCA_050485725.1 Gemmatimonadales bacterium
GTCCAGGAGTGGGCAACGGTGCCCCAGGTTCGGCGAGAACGCTTCACTCACGAGATTAGCGATGGCATGTCCGGGTCCCTCGCTGAGCCCGACCAGTCGCTCCTGGAAGTCCTCGATGTTCGCGTGGGGCGCAGGGCAGCGGGGGAAAGGCGGGTCCTGGGATACGGCCGGAGTCGCGATCGCGAGGGTTATGAGTAACAGGGTACAGTTCTTGGAATACATCGGGACTCCTCGGTGGTCAGGTGACGGGAAAGAAGCACTCGCCGGGCGGGGGATCCTTGTGCCACCCACCCCATGGCCCGTCCGATGGCTGCCATTGCCAGAACGCACCCTGCACGGGGCCCCAGAACCAGATGTCGAAGTCCGGGAGCGGGTGTTCCGGGTGGTCGTTGTGGATCGCTCCCCGGGCCAGCGCACATGTGTTCGAGTGACCGATGATCCTGGCTTATTCACGAGGACGAGTTGAGGGGGCATGATGGGCGGCTCAGGGCGTGAGCAGGGCCGAGGCGGCTTCGCTCGGGGTTCGTGGAGAGAGGTCCCCCTTTCCCCCACGAGGGGGTGGTGGGTGTCCCGCGTCTCCCCGCCCGATGAGTGCTACGCCGCGGACAGGGCCTGGAGCTCGGGGGAGCCCCGGGCAGGTGGGAGCGCCTCGATGGCCCGGGCCAGGTCGGCCCAAAGGGAGCTTCGGTCTGCGGGAAGCCAGACCATGACCCGTCGTTTCCCAAGGGTGACGCGGGCGGGCACCTTGAGGACGTGGTCCCGGAACCGCTGCCGGGACCAGAGTCGACGGTGCTCGCCTCGGATCAAGGCCCGGGCGGCATGAAGGAGGTTTGCGGCGTGCAGGGTGAGGAGCCAGCGGGCCTCGTTGGCCCCGAACGCATCGTAGGTGGGGGTCGGGGTGTGAAGCCGCCGGCCTCGGTAGTGCTCCTTGGGACGGGGCGAGGAGGGCAGCCCCACCTGGAAGGCGCCGTTCAACTCCCCGAAGTCCCGCTCGGCGTCGCCCCGTCCCCGGTAGCGCTCCAGGAGCTGGAAGCCGTCCATCTCCTCGGCAGGGGCATTGGTCAGGAGGAAGAAGTGGTCGAGGAAGAGCTCCCCCTGATCGCCGGGCCGTTCGAGCACCACGAGGACGACCCGGCGGGGAGTGTGCCAGGTGCCGGCCTGGTAGGTAAGCTCGTGGACCCAGGTGCGGCCGTCCCGCGGGGGCCGGCCCGGCGGGCGTCTGAGATGCGGCGCAGCGAGCCGGTCCAGCGCCCGGTTGCTCCGAAGCCGGGCCACATAGCGGAAGTCGCGGCTCTCCAGGGCCCGGAGGAGGTGAGGCTCCGGGAAGCCGGCGTCCATGCGCAACCAGACCTCCAGGTAGTGGCGGGCCAGATCCTCGAGGATGGGAAGGACGAACGCCTGCCCTCCGTCGGCCGTGTAGGCTTGACCTTCCCGAAGCTTGCCGCCCAGGAAGTCGCCGCCCGCCAGGCGGGCCACCAGCGGGTGGTAGCAACGCAGCCGGTAGTGGCCGTTGTAGGCCGTGCCCGGCTGATGGCCATGCACCTCGATGGGCAGCGAGTCCATGTCCACGATCGCCTCCGACCGCCAGCGGCCCTCCACCAGGCCGAGCCGTCGCTTGGTCAGCGTGAACAGCGCCCGACCCAGGGCCCCGCGGTTCTCTTCGGTGGCCAGGGTCCGCAGCAGACGCGACAGCGTGGGCTGGCTCGCCAGACCCTCCGGGACCCCGTGGTCGGGAGCGGGCCGCACCGGGGC
>JBJHBX010000710.1:0-1750 GCA_050485725.1 Gemmatimonadales bacterium
GTGGCCATGGCCACCGGGTCCTCGGCCTGGGCCACCGCGGTGTTCATCAGGACGCCGTCGACCCCCTGTTCCATGGCGATGCAGGCGTCGGAGGCGGTGCCGACCCCGGCATCGACGATCACCGGCAGCTCGAGGCGCCGCTTGATCTCGCGGATGAAGAAGGGGTTCACGACGCCGAGGCCGCTTCCGATCGGCGACGCGTAGGGCATCACGGCGGCGCAGCCGGCATCCTCGAGCCGAAGCGCCATGACCAGGTCGTCGGAGGTGTAGGCCAGCACCTTGAAGCCCTCGTCGACGAGGACCCGGGCCGCCTCGAGGGTGGCCTGGACGTCGGGGACCAGGGTCCGCTCGTCGCCGATGACCTCGAGCTTGACCCAGTCGCTCATGCCTGCGGCGCGGGCCAGGCGGGCGTAGCGGATCGCGTCATCGGCGGTGTAGCAGCCCGCGGTGTTCGGGAGGAGGAAGAACTCGGCGGGGTCCAGGTGATGCAGGATCCCCTCCTCCTTCGTGCGGTCGAGGTCGACGCGGCGGACCGCCACCGTGACCATTTCGGTGCCGCTGGCCCGGAGCGCGCCCGTCATCTCCTCGTTCGTCCGGTACTTGCCGGTTCCGAGAATGAGCCGTGACCCGAAGGTGCGCCCTGCAATGACCAGGGTCATCCGCCCCCCACGAAGTGCACGAGCTCGAGGGTGTCGCCGGGTTCGAGGATCACCGCGTCGACCTTGTCGCGGGGCACGATCTCTCGGTTGCGCTCCACGACAACGAGGGCGGGGAGGAGCTCGAGTTCCTGGAGGAGCCCGCCCACCGTCGTCCCCTCGGCCACGGTGCGGGGTTCGCCGTTCAGCGTCAGTTCCATTCGGGCGTTCGTGTTCACAGCGTCCATCGCGGCACCTCCGTGGAGATCGTTCGGGGGATGCGGGACATGTCGGGTCCGACCGGGGCGGGCACCAGTGCGTCCAGGTAACTCGCTGTCGCCTCGACGGGATCTCGCGCGTTCCAGATGCCGCCGAGGGCCGCGACCCCGTGGGCGCCCGCGGCGAGGACCTCGGGTACGCGCTCCACGGTGATGCCTCCGATGGCCACCAGGGGCAGGGCGTGGCCCGCGGGGCCCTGGGCATCCCGGACCCGTTCCAGCGCCTGGATTCCGTCGGGGTCCCGCCCCGGGTGCGAGGCCGACGAAAAGAGGGTGCCCACCAGAAGGTAATCGAGGTCGACCTCCGGGGTGGCGACGAGCCCGGGCGCGCGGCTCCCACGGATCGACCGCCCCAGCCAGGCTCCCGGGCCGAGCATGCGCCGCGCGACCTGCGCGGGAAGCCCCCTCGCCGGCAGGTGGACCCCGGTCGCCGCGGGTCCGAGGGCCAGCGCAACGTCAACGCGGTCGTTCACGAGGAGTGCGCCGGGCGACGCACCGGAAACGCGCCCCCTGCCGCGTTCCCTTCCCAGCGCCCTCCCCGTTTCCAGGAGCTGCCTCGCCGGCATCCCCGGAGCCCTCAGGTGCAGCGCGACCCCGGCCTCGAGCATGGCCCGGGCAAGCGGAAGGAATCCCGGCGACGCGAGCACGCGGTCGTCGGTGACGACGTGCAGGCGGGGCAGCGTGCGGACCGTCACCGCCCCCGGGCCCAGTCTCCGGCAGACATCCGGCGCTTCCCGGCGGGCTGCACCTCGTCGAAGGCCACCGCGCCCCCCGCGCCGGTTGCGAAGACGGCGGGCTCGCCGATCAGCGCCCCCGCCTCGGCACCCGCGGATCCCT
>JBJHBX010000711.1:0-1748 GCA_050485725.1 Gemmatimonadales bacterium
CGGCGGGTGCTGGCGCTCACGCCGGACGAGATCACCGAGGCGCTCCGCCGCCACCTCGATCCGTCGCAGCTCACCATCGTGCGGGCCGGCGACTTCGCGGGTGCGGGGGCGGGAGGCGGCATCTGAGTCTCGACGGGGAACCCTCGGGTCGCGGGGCTCGTCCTGCGGGGCGGGCCCCGCCGGGGGCCCTGTCTGCCGAGCCCGGTTCGCGCCGGGTTACCCCGGTTCCAGCGCGTAGACGACGCCCTCCGTCGTTCCGAAGAAGAGCCGACGACCGTCGACGGCCGGGGTCCCGGGGATCGAGCCGAGCTCGAGGATCCGGGCCTCGGCCTCCATGCCGCGGCCGGTCCTGTACAGGGTGCGCATCTCGTCGTTCAGCTCCCCGCGCTCGTCGTGAACGCGGTGGAAGCCCGCCCGGCTTGCCGGGGTCTGGAAGCGCCACAGGGTCTCGCCGGTCTCCGGGTCGAGCGCGAACAGGATTCCGCTGAAGCCCCCGAAAACCACGGCTTCCCCGACCAGGACAGCCGAACCGAAGACCCGGGTCTGGACGGGGACCGACCAACGCGGCTGGCCTGACTTTCGGTCGACCGCGTAGAAGCGCTGCCCGTCCGATGCGCCGAAATAAAGGGTCTCCTCCGCCACCAGCGGCGTCGCGACGATCCACCCCCGGCTCTCCTCCATCTTCCAGAGGACCCGCCCGGTCGCGGCCTCGACGGCATAGAGCTGGTAGTCACGGCTTCCGAGGTACAGAACGCCCTCGTGGAGCACCGGTGCGCGCTGGAAGGCCCCTTCCGGGAAATGCTCGTTCCCGTCCGCCCGGATCGACCAGTGGGCAACGCCGGTGGCCGGGTCCAGGGCGTGCAGTCCGCCGTCGAATCCCCCCACGTACAGGCGCGTGCCGTCCGTTACCGGTCCCGCGTGCACGGCGCCCCCGGTTTCGAATCGCCAGAGCAGCGCCCCCGTGTCCGCTGCCAGGGCATAGACCGCCCCGTCGCCGCTCCCGAACACCACGGTCGAGCCGAGGACCAGGGGGTCCGAGAGGTAGAAGTCCCAGAAGTCGTGGCGCGTCTCTCCCCCCTCGGTCCGGAAGGCCCAGTCGAGGGTCCCGGTCCCGGAATCGACGGCGTAGAAGTTGCCGTCCCGGCTGGGGAAGTAGACGCGGCCCAGCGCTGCGGCCGGAGCCGCATCGACGGCGCCCCCGGTCCGGAACCGCCAGCGTTCCCGTCCGGTGGCCCGGTCCAGGGCGTACAGGTGACCGTCGGAACTCCCCACCAGGAGATCGGTGCCCGACACGACGGGCGACCCGTAGATCGCGCCATCGGTCTCGAAGCTCCATGCGAGCTGCTGGCCCTGCGCCGGACCGGCTCCCGCAAGGGCGGCAACGGCGGCGAGGAGGGGGAGCCGCTTCCGGGGTCGGGCGGGGTGGATGGGCATGGGCGCGGAGGGTGAAGGAGAAAGGGGGCCGGTGCGAAGAGGGCGCCGGAGGCAGGGGGAAACGAGCCGACGCCCGCGATCGTGACAGACTGGGGCCTCGTTCGCGCTCCTCCGTGCGGCAGGGTACCCACCCGGAATCGGGGGCACCCGAAGCTGGGCCACAATCGGGGCGGGCCATGCACAGGGCGGAAGAGGGCGTGTCCTCGGTCACAGCCGGCGAACGCAGGCGCGTCGACGTACAGACCATCGAGGAACACGAGCTCTTCTCCGCCCCGTAAACGAATACGTATTCATGTTCGTTTTTGAGGCGCGCC
>JBJHBX010000712.1:0-1745 GCA_050485725.1 Gemmatimonadales bacterium
GGGCGCGTTCCCGATGCCGGGCGCATCGACCCGGACCGCGCCGATCCGGACCGCGGCGGCACCCCGGCGCGCCTGACGCTCGCGCTGGTGGTCGGGGGGCCGGTCGGGCGGGGCGAACCGCGGTCGCCGACGCACGAGATCATGGTTTCGGGGGATGCGGAGGCGGGCGCCGGGGCGACCGGGTTCGAGGTCGCCGGTTCCCGCGGCGCCGGACCCCACGCGGCGGCGCGACGGGTCACCCTGCCCGCGCCGGTCCGGCTGGACCGGGACGTCGTGATCCGCTGGCCCGCCCTCGAACCCGAGGTCGGCGTCCAGGTGGTCGAGGGCGCCGGGATGGCCGGCGACGACGGGCGCTACGCCCTCCTCACCGTGCTCCCCCCCGAGGCCCCGGCAGCGACCCTCGCCCGCGACCTGACGGTCCTCCTCGACACGAGCGGATCGATGCACGGCCCGCCGCTGGCGATCGCGAAAGCGGTCGTGGACGGGCTCCTGGGGACGCTCGGTCCTCGGGACCACTTCGAGATCCTCGGGTTCGGGTCGCGCCCGACCTCGCTCACGGGGGGGAGGCAACCGGCCTCCGACGAAGCGCTCCGGCGCGCCCGCGCCGCCGTTTCGGCCGTCCAGGCGGCGGGCGGAACCGAGATGCGCGACGCGGTACGCGAGGCCCTTCGGCCCCTCCGCGAGGACGCGCAGCACCAGGTGATCCTCGTGACCGACGGCTATATCGGCTTCGAGGGTGCGGTCGTGGCCGAGGCCATGGCCGGGCTCTCCGGGGGCGTGCGCTTCCACGCGGTGGGGGTGGGCTTCTCGCCGAACCGGACGCTGACGGGGGGCCTCGCCCGGGCGGGGCGCGGGCTCGAGCTCTTCGCCCACGACGAGGCCTCGACCGGCGAGACCGTGGCGCGGCTCGCCGCGGCCACCGCGCAGCCGGTGCTGACCGGGCTCACGATCTCGGGATCCGGCGTCCTTGCCCAGGCCCCGGCCCACCCGCGCGATGTGCTGGTCGGACAACCGGTTGTGATGACCGTCGAGCTCGCGCCGGGGGGTGGAATGATGGAGCTCTCGGGGAAGCTGGCCGGCCGGTCCGCGCCCTGGCGGTGGGAAGTCTCGGTGGCACCCGGGATTCGGGCTGTCAGCCGGCCTCCCGCACTCGGGGCGCACCCCTTCCCCATCGGCGCGCTTCACGGCCGCGAGCGGGTCGCGGACCTCGAGCTCGAGGAGGCGGCCGGAGCGGACCGCGCGTCGATCGACCACCGGATCGAGGTCACCGCCCTCCGGCACCGGATCGTGAGCCGGCGCACGAGCCTCGTGGCGGTGAGCGAGGTCGCCACCGTCGACCCCTCCGGCCCGACCCGCCGGGAGGAACTCGCGGTCGAGCTTCCGCACGGGGTTTCGGCCGAGATGGTGGGGCTGGGCGAGGGCGCGATCGAGTTCCGGACGATGGCGGCCGGCAGGCTGTACCCGGGTTCTCCCACGTCCACGGCCTCCCGCGTGCTCGGCCATGCAGGCTTCCACGCCTCGTACCTCGAGGGCGACGACGCGCCCGGGCTGGATGACGGCCTCGTGGAGGAGCGCCACGCCCTGCACGACCTCTCGGCCTTCGACGTGGACCAGTTCGACCCCGTTCGACGCGAGGCGCGCAGGGCACCCGAGGCGCCGGCGACCCTTTCGCCGCAGCGCGTGCGTGTGCTCCGGGTGACCGACGACGAGCTCGTGGTCGAGTTCGAGGTGCCTGCGGACGGGTT
>JBJHBX010000713.1:0-1743 GCA_050485725.1 Gemmatimonadales bacterium
CTCCGGGCCTACCTCACGCTGGGGCTCCCCGACGCGCTCGGAGAGGGAACCGCCCTGGCCCGCGCGCTCGGAGAGACCGCCCCCGGTGACCCGGGCTCCGGCGAGGGGCTCCTGGACCGGTACTCCCTCTGCGCCGTGGTGGAGGCCGGAGAGAGCCCGCTGCGGGTCGTCTGGCTCGACGAGGAGCCCAGGGAGCGTGCCGCGGAGCTCCGCAGGGCGCTGGACCTGGTCCTTTCCGACCCGGTCACGGCCGCGGCCCCCTCGGTGGTCGACGCCACCGTTCAGCAGCTCCGGGCCGCAATCCGCCTGCAGCTCGTGAGAGTCCGGACCGCCGGGTAGCCCGGGAAGGCACGGGCCGCGCAATCGGGCAGCCCCCGGCCCGCCCCTTTCCTTCGCGGCGCCGATTGCGATCTTCAGCGCCATGGACGAGCTCAGACCCACGATCGTGCGGCTCCTGTCGAATCTGGGGAGCACGCGCGAGATCCAGCTCTACCTGGAGCGGTTCAGCCAGGTGGACGCGGTCCGCTTCGCCGTGGTCAAGGTCGGTGGGGCGGTCCTCCGCGATGACCTCGGTGCCCTGGTCTCCTCGCTCGCCTTCCTGCAGCAGGTGGGGCTGACCCCCATCGTGGTGCACGGGGCGGGCCCCCAGCTCGACGAGGAGCTGGCCGCAGCGGGAATCACGAAACGGGTCGTGGACGGACTCCGGTACACGTCGCCCGAGGGGCTCGCCATTGTCCGGAGGGTTCTCCAGCTCCAGAACCTGCGCCTCGTCGAGGCCCTCCAGGCCGCCGGCGTCCGGGCGACCTCGCTCCCCACCGGCGTCTTCGAGTGCGACCTCCTCGGGCGCCGGAAGTACGGTTTCGTGGGTCGGGTGCGCCGCGTCCACACCTCGGGGATGCGGGCGGCCATCGACGTGGGTTCCATTCCGGTCATCGCCTCGCTGGGCGAGACGCCGACGGGCCAGATCGTGAACGTGAACGCCGACTGGGCCGCGAACGAGCTGGTGAAGCGGGTCGAACCCTACAAGATCATCTTCCTGACCGGCACCGGTGGCCTCCTGGACGCCGAGGGGAAGGTCATCGACTCCATCAGCCTGGTCACCGACTACGGCCGGCTCATGGCGCAGCCCTGGCTCCACTCGGGGATGCGGGTCAAGATGGAGCAGATCCACGACCTGCTCATGGCCCTCCCCCCGTCGACCTCGCTCTCGATCACGAGCCCCGACGAGATGGCCAAGGAGCTCTTCACGCACCGGGGTTCGGGCACCCTGGTCCGGAGGGGCGAGCGGATCCGGCGCCACGCATCGTGGAAGCCAGTGGACCGGGAACGCTTCGCATCGCTCGTGGCGTCGAGCTTCGGCCGCCCCCTGAGCCCGGATTACTTCGAGCGGACGAAGCCCTTCCGGGTCTACCTGAGCGAGCACTACCGGGCCGCCATCGTCCTGACCCGCGAGAACGGGCTCGTCTACATGGACAAGTTCGCCGTGGCCGAGGAAGCGAAGGGAGAAGGGCTGGGAAGGGCGATCTGGCAGGAAATGCGCTCGGAGACCCCCCGCCTGTTCTGGCGCTCCCGGAGGGGGAATGCGGTGAACGAGTTCTACTTCGCCAACGCCGACGGGGCGGCCAAGGAAGGCCCCTGGACCGTCTTCTGGTACGGGATGCCCGAGGGGGCCGCGGGCTGGCGTGCCGTTGCCGGCGCCGTCCGGCACGCGGCAGAGCGCCCCGCCACCCTCCTCGGCTGACC
>JBJHBX010000714.1:0-1741 GCA_050485725.1 Gemmatimonadales bacterium
CCTCGCACCTCTTCCACCACCTGGCGAACCGCATCGGTCACATGCACCGCGTTCTCCTTCCTCGTCACGATGGTGAAATGATCCGCGCCCGGGATCAAACGATGTTCCGCCCGCGTCGACAGGATCGTCATCCCCGCCTGGAGCTCCGAGAACCTGCGCCGGGCCTCTTCGTCGAACTCCGCGTCGATCCGGCCGGCCGAAAGGATCACGATGGGAAGGTCGCCGTAGTCTTCGCCGGAGGCCGCCAGCGCGTCGGTGGTCCGGTTCCCCATGTCCCACTCGGTGGCCATTCCCTTCAGGTGCCGGCTCGAGGAGAAGAACGCCACGCCCTCCGCCCGCTCGCGGGGAGGAAGCCCGGAAGCGAGCTCTTCCGCGGCGTTGAGCAGCCTGGGGATGCCGAGCCTGGCGACGATGGGGAGCCAGCGCTTCATCGCCTCTCCGTCACGTGCCGCTCGCTCACCAAGGTAGTCCTCGGTCCTGAGGTAACGAGGATCGACCTTGACCATTCCCACCACCCTTCCGGGGTAGCGTTGCGCGAAAGCGCGTCCGAGGGGACTTCCCACCGAGTGTCCAACGTGGACGAAGGGACCCGTGATCCCACGGGCGACGAGCGCGTCGTGGAGATACTCCGCGATGCGCGTTCCGTCGAGCGGCTCGGGGGCGGGATCGCTCCACCCGAGGCCGGGTCGGTCATACGAGATCACGTGCGCGAACTCGGCCACGGCGGGTTGAATCCACGCCCACTGTGCCGCGATGCTCCCTCCTCCGGCCTCGAGAATCACCACCGGGCCGGGGTGCCCGCGTCCGGATTCGCGGAGGTGGAGCCGGATCCCGTCCACTGTCACCATTTCCCCTGCCGGAGAAAGTCGATTCAAGTCCCGCGCTTCGGCAACGGCCTGGTATCCCATCGCCCCAAGAGCGGATACCATGGTCAGTCCCAGCGCTCCGGCGAAGCCCCGGGGGATCCACCCCGACCGGCGTGCCGTGGGTGGGTTCAGGTCGTGTCGAGTCTTCATTTTCGGGTCCCCTCGCAGCGGTCGACCGGGTCGCCGGCCCGCGGACGCGGCGCCGGTGCAGGTGATGCTTCGAGAAACCCTCGGCCCGGCGGCCGACGGGTTCCTTCAGCGCACCCGGTACGGGTTCGAGGGGTCAACGATGCGAGGACGCCTGGGTGCGCCGCGTCCGACTTTGGTTTATTCCCGGGTTTATCCGAGTGCAGGGAGGTCACCCGGAGCCGGAGGGGGTTCATGCCCTCCCCCCCGGCCGGAGGTCAGCATCACCGGGTCGATCGAGACCGGCCTACCCGCGCATCAGCATGACGACGAGCACGATCAGCCCGTAGGCGAGCACGGCTGCGCCGGCGTCACCGAGGAGCGCCCAGAGAGCCGCGCGGCCCACGCGAAGAAGCATGATTCCACCTCGAGGTTGATCGCGGATGCCCGCCTGCCGCACCGGCGACCCTGCCGGTACGATGATCCCCGCATCTCCATGGGTCGTTCACCTCACCCGTCCGGGAGCACCCCCGGGTCCGGACCTGCCGGGTCGACGACTGGGGACGCATCCTCAGGGGACACGAGGGTGTGCGCTCGTGGGCGCACACCGACGCCATAGGGATGAACGCGCAGATGACGGTGCTCTCGTCCGAGGTCGACGGCAACGTGGTCCACATCGAGTTCGAATGGAAGAGCAACCGGTTCAACGGGAGATCCGAGGCCTACGTGACCCTGGAAGGAGACAGCGT
>JBJHBX010000715.1:0-1740 GCA_050485725.1 Gemmatimonadales bacterium
GCGCCGGGCCAGGTCGACTACACCGCCGCCAACGCCTTCCTCGACGCCTGGGCGCGGGGCGCGGAATCCGGGAGCGGGATTGGGGCTGGTGCCGGGACCACCGTCTCGGTGGAATGGGATGTGTGGAAGGAGACCGGAATGGCGTGGGAGCTTACCGAGGGGCTCCACGAGGCCGAACCCTCGCCCCTTTCCGTCGAGGCGCTCGACGACCCGATCTTCCGGTACCGGCTCCGCATGCCCGACGGCGAGGTGCGCCTCCTCGCCCGCCTCGACGAGCGCGCGCACTGGATGCTCGACGAACACCGGCTCCGGGGCGGCCCGGCCCTGATCCCCGGCTCCGGTTTCATCGAGCTTCTCCGCGCCGCCCACGCCCTCGGGACCGACGGCGCGGGGCCCGCGGGGCCGCTTACGCTCCACGACGTGCTCTTCCTGCAGCCCTTCCTGGTCCTCGAGGGCCAGTCCCGCGAGATGGCCGTGCGGGTGCGCACCGCCCGCTCGGGGCTTCTCGACATGACGGTCATGGGGAGGTCTGGTCCCGGCGAGCCCTGGACGGAGCACGTCCGCGGGCGGGCCGAAGCCCGCGCCTCGGCCGCACCGGACCCCGTGCGCCTCAGGAAGCTCCTGCGCGCGTGCCGCGACCGGGTCCGCAAGGTGGACGGCTCGCCCGACAACCCGATCCTGGACTTCGGCCCGCGCTGGGCGAACCTGCGCACGATCCACGAGGGGCGGGGGGAAGCGGTGCTCGAGATCGAGCTTCCCGAG
Organism: Gemmatimonadales bacterium; assembly: GCA_050485725.1. Lineage (GTDB taxonomy): Bacteria > Gemmatimonadota > Gemmatimonadetes > Longimicrobiales > Gaopeijiaceae > SKNW01. The sequence continues at coordinate 763 of JBJHBX010000715.1, forward strand.
CGCTTCCGGCACGATCTCGCCGCACATCCCCTGCATCCCGCGCTCCTCGACGTGGCCACCGGCACCATCCAGACGATGCTGGCCGCCGATGGCAACGGGAGCGGCCCCGCGGGCGGCGAGGTCTACGTCCCCGCATCCTACGCATCCCTCGAGATGCGGGGCCCGCTGCCGCCGGTGCTCCTGAGCCACGTCCGAACCCGGAGCCAGGAGGCCGAGGGAATGGCCGTCTTCGACATCTCGCTCCTCGACGAGGAAGGAAGGGAGATCGTCTCCGTCGAGGAGTTCGTGATGCTCCGGGTCGGGAGCCAGGACCTTCTGGAGGCCGGGATCCAGGCTGCCGCCTCGGCCGGCGGAGGCGGCGGCTCCGGCCCCTCGGGAACCCCGATCCCCGGCATGGAGGACGGGCTCGCCACCGAGGACGGCCTCCGCGCCCTCGGGCGGATCCTCGATGCGCCCCGGGTTCCTCCCGTCGTCGCCGTCATTCCTCGCGATGTTCATGCGCTCCTTGCGGCCCTCGACGAGGCCGGGGCCGGCGCCCCGCCCGAGCCGGAGATCGACGTCTCGGAGGTGGTGGAGGCGCTGGGCGCCCATCCCGCCGTGACCGATGCCACCGCCGTCGCCCATCCCTACGGCGACGGTGAGGTGAGGGTCGTGGCCTTCGTCGTCTACGACCCGGCCCAGCCGGTGACGGTGAGCGAGCTCCGGCGGTTCCTGAAGGCACGGGTCGCCGAGGGGCTCGTGCCGCAGAACTTCGTCGAGATGACGGCGATTCCCCGCGACACCGCAGGGCGCGTGGACCGGTCCCGGCTCTCGGATCCCTTCGCCCCCCGCGAAGAGCACGTCGCGCCGCGTACGCCCACCGAGGAGATCATCGCGGAGATCTGGTCGAGCCTGCTCGGGCTTGCCCGGGTGAGTGTCCACGACAACTTCCTGGACGTGGGCGGACACTCCCTGGTGGGGATCCGTGTCCTGCTCCAG
>JBJHBX010000716.1:0-1738 GCA_050485725.1 Gemmatimonadales bacterium
GGTCGGGGCTCCGGTCGGGGTCGGGGTCGGGGCTCCGGTCAGGGTCGGGGCTCCGGTCAGGGTCGGGGTCGGGGCTCCGGTCAGGGTCGGCGAGGGCGCCGCGGTCGTCGGAGGCCGCCGCCGGCACCAGGGCGTCGACGTCGCGCACCGGCATCGAGTTCGACACGAAGAGAATGGGAGGCGCCGTGTTGGAGGGGGATGTGACCCCGCGGGCAACCCACCGGGCCGTCTCCACCCCCGCCGCACCTTCGAAGAAGTCGGTGTCGAGCGCCTGGGCCGCGGCGGCGGCCACCCGGGCGTCGATGCGCGCGAAGGCGGCGGGCCAGTCCGGGTCGAGGGCCGCGGCCGCGGCCGCGGCTCCCTGTGCCGACCCGGGGGCGACCGCCGCCGCTGCCGACACGAGCGCCCGGGCCACCCCCTCCGCATCTCCCGGAACGACCTCCGAGGCCACCGCCAGGTGATCCTTCCAGCGTTCGCCCCCGTCCACGATCACCTGCGGTACGTCGCGGAGCCCGTCGAGCCAGGCCGCGAGCGACGCCGACGACGGCGTGCGCCCGAAGCGGAGGACCAGGTCGGGGACGAGGGCCCGGCGCACCGACTCCACCCGGAGCGCCAGGTCGTAGCCATGCCCCGGCACCCCGGCGGTGCGTGCCCCCGAGAGCGGGTCGGCCAGGAGGGGCGCGCCGAGCGCGCGGGCCAGCGCCACCACCGCCCGGCCGCTCTCGAACGGACGCGGGTCCGGGCCGGCCACGATCACCGGGCGCCTCGCGCTCCGGAGCCTGCGGGCCAGCGCGTCGAGCACCGCGGCGGGCGGCATGGCCCGGCGGGGGTGAATGCGGGTGAAGGGAGCGTCGCCCGCGCGGCCCGCCACCCCGAGGGGCGCCGCCTCGGCCAGCCCGGGGGGCAGGTCACCCGGGACCGGCACCGGCTCGAGCGGCTTCTCGAAGGGGAGGTTCAGGTGCACCGGGCCCGCCGGGGCCCCCACCGCCGCCGCCACCGCGCGGTTCGCGACGCCCCGGAGGTGCCGGAGGGTGCGGTCGGAGATCTCGGCGGGGGAGAGCTCCTGGAAGAGGCGCAGGTACGTGCCGAAGATGCCGGGCTGCTCGATGGCCTGGTTCGCGTCGGCGCCCCTCAGGCGCGGGGGGCGATCGGCGGTCAGGACCAGGAGCGGAACCTCGGACTGCGCCGCCTCGACCACCGCAGGCAGCAGGTTCGCCACCGCGGTTCCCGAGGTCGTGATGACGGCGGCCGGAAGCCCGGTCCCCTTCCCCACACCGAGCGCCAGGAAACCGGCCGAGCGCTCGTCCACCTGGACCGCGGTGCGAAAGCGCGTGTCCACCGCCGCCGCCAGCACGAGGGGGGTCGACCGCGAACCCGGCGCCACCACCACGTGCCGGACCCCGGCGCGGGCCAGCTCGTCGAGCAGGGCGCGGGCCCAGAGCTCGTTCCGGTTGCGGGCGGTCGCGGTCATGGGGGCGAATCTACAACGATCGGGCGGCGGACCGTAGCGGGGCGCTCTCCGTCGAGCCGTGCGCACGCGGTTGCCCCCTTTCGCCCGATCCTGCGCAGGTAGGGATGGACACTCATCCGCTCCGTCCCGTGCACCCGAAACCGAGGTATCGAACCATGGACAACGTTCGCCGAGCCCGACCGATCCGGGCCCTCGCCACCCTTCTCACCGCCGCGGCCGTGGTCGTCGTGGCCGGCTGCGACGCCTCTCCGGCGGCCCCCGCCGACG
>JBJHBX010000717.1:0-1731 GCA_050485725.1 Gemmatimonadales bacterium
CCACGCCTCGCCGCCGCCAGGCTTCGTCCACGGCAAGGTCGTAGATGTAGATCTCGCTGCGGCGCCTCTCGAACTTTCTCAGCTCATAGGCCGCAAGCCCACCTACGACAACGCCTTCCGACTCCGCTACGAGCGCGATGAAGGTATCGTCCGAAAGGAGGCGCGCCAGGTAGGCCCCGTCGGGGCGCTCGGCTCCGTACGTGTCGACCTCGTCGAAGGCCTTGCCGAACAGGTCCAGCAGGGCGTGCATGGCCGACAGGTCCGAGGATGTCAGGGCGCGGATGGCGTGGTTCGGGGTCATGGGGGTGCGGGTGTGAAGTGTGGGATGGCGCTGGTCCGTGGCGGGCTCCGGCGGCCAACGTTGCCGCGCGAACCCGCAATCCGCCACCCCGGACTCGTCGACTGCCGCCGCTTGCCCCTCGCCGACGAAGCGCTCTACGTTCGCATGGACTCCGCCGATTCCCCCCGCAGGAGCGCTTCCCATGTCCGCCCGCAGGCGCGGCTTCCGGCTCCGCATCCCCCTTGCCCTGGCCTCTCTTCGGCCCTGCCTGCTCCTGGCCCTCGCGGCCGCACCCGTGGAGCGCCTCGAGGCACAGGCCCGCGTCGTCCGGACCTTCGCGAGCGAGGCCGGGCTCGCCGCACCCCCGGTCTGGGCCCTGGCGCAGGACGACCGTGGCTTTCTCTGGATCGGCGCCGAGGGGGGCCTCTTCCGCTTCGACGGCCGCGAGATCCGCCGCTGGGCGCCGGAGGAGGTGCGCGGGAGCGTCGTGCACCTGGCGCGGGACCGTGAAGGCGGTGTGGTCGTGCTCGAGGCCTCGGGGCACGCGTGGCTCGTGGAGCCGGAGGGGGTGGCGGCCGTACCCCTCCCCGGATGTGACGACGAGACGAACGCGGCGCCGCCACCTTCCGGGAGCTCGCAGCTCGCCATCGACGGCGCCGGGGGCTGGTGGTTCGTTCGCGAGGGGCGCGTCTGGATGCGGGGCGCTGAGGAGGGCGCGACCTGGTCGCGACTTTCCCTGTCCGGCCTCGACGAGGAGGGGCCCGACCTGGTCTTCCCGCATCCGACCACCGGGGGCGCCCTCGTCTCGACGGCCGAGGGACTCTGGCGGGTCGACGAGACGGGCGACGGTGAGCGCATCCTTTCGGGCGCCCGCGTTCGCGGAGCCACCTTCCGGAGCCGGAACCGGGTCGCGGCGCTCGTGAACGTCCCCACGACAGGCGGAATCCGGGTCGTGGAGTGGAGCCCGCAGGGCCTCCGCGAGATCGCGTCGGAACACCTGCTTCCCCGGGGTCGCCCCATCGACCTGGTGGAGCGACGGGGCATGCTCTGGGCCTCCCTCGACCGGTACCTGGTGGGCATTGCGGACGAGGGTCCTGGCGCCGGGCGCCCCGACGTGCTGGACGGGAGCCACGGAATCGAGTCGGGGGGGCCGCTCCTCGTGGATTCGGAAGGATCGCTCTGGCTCGGCTCCTTCGCCGGGCTCCACCAGCTTCCCGAGCCCGAGACCCGGATCTGGCGCGAGCCCGAGGGGCTGGCCTCGCGGCACGCCCGGTTCGTCGCGCGAACCGGCAGCCGCCTCTGGGTCAGCACCTGGTCGGGTGGTACGAGCTTCGTGCCGGGGGTTGGCGCCGGGGAAGCTGCCTGGCTACGCGAGGATCCGGGGTGGTCCGGAGGCGTGGTACTCTGTGGCACCGCGACCCGCGGGTACTGGAGTCACGTGGGGGGCGCGC
>JBJHBX010000718.1:0-1728 GCA_050485725.1 Gemmatimonadales bacterium
CAGGCCGGGGCGAGTGGGAGCACCTACTACGTGGAAGACGGGAGCTATCTCAAGCTGAGGACCCTCTCCGCCACCTACCGCTTCACCCCCACGCAGATGGCCCGGTTCAGGCTGGACTCGATGGGGATCCAGACCCTGCAACTGGGACTGATCGGGCGTGACCTCCTCACCTTCACGAATTATCGCGGGCTCGACCCGGAGCAGGGGCTCAGCCCCGCCGGGCAGGCTCAGACGGACACGGCGGGCTACCCGCCCACCCGCAGCTTCACCGCCGAGATCTCCGTCACCTTCTGAGCCCACGACCGCCGGGTGAACCGGCAGAGGAGGATCGTTCGATATGCGCAAGGGAACACGACTTCGACTCTCCGCAGGCGTTCTGCTGGCCTCCGTCCTCGGAGCGGGGTGCAGCATGGACATCTCGAATCTCAACAACCCCGACCGTGATCGGGCACTCGCCGAGCAGGGTGACGTCCTGAGCCTGGCCGGATCGGCCTTCCGGGCCTACTGGGTGGCCGTCCATCAGCCTCCCTCAAGTTCCGTGGTCAACCACTTCATGAACTACGGGACGGAAATGACGACCACCCTGGACACGTGGTCGCTGATGAGCGAGATGGCGGAGCCGCGAGGGACGCTCGACAACGACCCCGCGATCTCGGTCATCGGCCCGCAGGGACCCAGGTTCCTCTGGCGGGAGCTCCTCCGGGCGGCGTCCATCCCGTATGATGTCCTCACCATCCTCGAGGAGACCGGGCGTCCTCTGCTGGATGCGCAGGGGGTGGACGTGACGGCGCGAACCCGCGCGTACCTGAAGCTGATCCAGGGGCTGGCCTGGGGTTATCTCGGGGTGGTGTACGACCAGGCTCCGGTGTTGCAGGTGGGGACTCCGGTGCAGTCCGATCCGCTCGCGCAGATGCCGCAGCTCATCGTACCGTACCCGGAGGTGCTGGCCGCTGCCATCGAGTCCCTCGACGAGGCGATCGCGATCGCGCAGCAGAACTCGTTCGCCTTCCCCACCTTCCCGGACGACGTACTCTGGTTCGGTACGACGAGGCAGATCACGAACCTGGACATCGTGGAGATCGCGAGCACGGCGGCGGCCCGATTCCTCGTGCTGGGCGCTCGCACCCCCCAGGATCGCCGTGCGGTAGACTGGAACAGGGTACTTCAGTACACCGCAAGCGGGGTGACGCAGGACCTCGAGACGTCGCTTCAGTCCGGGATCCGCACGAGCACCCTGTATCAGCGACTCCGGGCCAACACCCTGTACCGATGGGACATGCGGCTCCTTGGCCACGGCGACATCTCCGGGCAGCACCAGGACTGGATCAGCGCTCCCAATGCGGAACGCAACCGATACGACATGGTCACACCAGACCGCCGCATCACGGGGCCGACGCCGACCTCGCACGGTGCGTACACCCGCTACCGGTCCGACAACAACGGCTTTGACGCCGCCTTCGGAGGACACCTCTTCTCCGCATACCAGTGGAGCCGACACGCATACAAGGTGGGGATCGCTCCCACCTCGGCGTCGACGGGGAACAACCTCGGCACGGCGGTCGTGATGAGCGCGGACGAGAACCGGCTCTACCGGGCCGAGGCCCTGCTCTACACGGGTAACCCGCAGGCAGCGGCACAGCTGATCAACGAGACCCGGACGCGCTCGCACACCCTGCCGGATGGGAACACATACGCGGGACTTCCGGCCGCCACGGTCGAGGGCGCACC
>JBJHBX010000719.1:0-1724 GCA_050485725.1 Gemmatimonadales bacterium
ACGGCCAGCCCGTGGATCCGCTCAACGTGGACATCCCGGCGGGCGACCCGATTCCCGCCGAGTACCTCGAGCGCTGGTCCGTCGAAGCCGACCTCCGTTTCGCGCTCCTCGACCGCGCCGCGCGTGGGCCGGACTTCCGGATGGCCCTGGCCGATGCCGAGGCCCGTTCCGCAGCCGCCTCGGGCTCGGCGGACGGCACGCAGCAGTGACGATCCCACCCCGCGCGGCAGGCGTCCGGCGGGTGTGAACCCCGGGGCCGCACCCGGGCGGCCTTCGGCCCTTTCCCGGCTGCCCGCCGTTCTCCGGGGAGCCTCGCTCGTCGTCGTCGTCCTTCTCCTCGTGAATCCACCCCTTCCCGGGGAGGATCCGGCAGTGCGCGCGGGGGCGACGCCCGAACACTGGGTGCTCGTCGAGCTCCACCCTGCGCTCCAGGCCGTCTCCGGAGGCGAGGTCGGACCCCTCCTGCTGGACGAGGCACGCGCCATTGCCCGCGACCGCCTGGGATCCGGGTCGGGCCTTGCGCTCGTGGGGCCCGGTGACGTCGAGAAGCTCGCCCACGACCGCCTCGACGCCCTCGGCCCCGGGGACCTCGTGGCCCGCGAAGGCGACCTGGCCCGTGCCGCCCTGCGGGTGGTCGAAGCCGGTGCCCGGCGTCTCACCGTCGTCTCGCCCCTGCGTGACGCGTCGGGGGAGCTCGCCCGGGTCCTCTCGAGCCTTCCCGTGCCCGTCGAGGTCGTGCGGGTCGGGGGGCCGCTCCTGAACGCCGCCCTCGTCGACATCGAGTGGGCGCCCGGACCGCCTCCGGACCGCACCCTCGAAGGGGCCGTGGTCCTGGCCGGGGAGCGGGGTCCGGGGTCCGGGGCGCCAGGGGAGGACGAAGTTCCGCCGACGGTCCGGGTGCGCGTCCTTGCCGACGGCCAGGAGGTGGCCACGGCCCAGCTCCCCCTGCCGGAGCCCGGGACCCGCGCGCGGGTGCCCTTCCAGCTCGCTCCTCGTTCCGCCGACGCCGACGCGGCGCCGGTCATGGTCCGGGCCGAGGTCGAGCTCGACGGGGACCAGTACCCCCTCGATGACGTCCTCGAGCGACCGGCACCCCTGGGCACGCGAGGCGGACTCCTCCTGGTCTCGGCGGTGCCGGACGCCGAGCCCCGTGTGCTCCTTCCGCTTCTCGAACAGGCCACGGGCCTTCCCGGCGAGGGATGGGTCCGGGTGGCCGAGGACCGGTACCTCGCGCTGGGCGGATCCGCCGATCCGGTCCGGGCCTCCGGGGCCGCCGAACTCGCCCGTGCGGTGGCGGAGGCGCGCCTCCTGGTCTTCCAGGGGGCGCTCGGCGAGGACACGGGGCAGGGCGCACTCGCCACCGCGGCCAGGGACCACCCGAGGCGGCTCCTCCTGTCCGGCGCGGGGGAGGCACCCCTGGCGTGGCGGGTCGATCCGGATCTTCCGGTCTCTCCCCTCTCCGGCTTCCTGGTCGAGGCCTTTCCGTCGGGGGGGCCGGCACGCCTTGCCCCGATCCTGGCCACGCCCGGGACGACGCCTGCGACCCCGGTCGGGTCGACCAGCTCGACCGTGGCCCTCCGCTACCGCGCCGGAGGCGCCCCCGGGGGGATCCCCGCCGTCGTGTTGAGCGAGGGCCCGGGCTGGCGCCAGGTCGAGGTGCGCGGGACCGGGTTCTGGCGGTGGGCGGCGGGAGACCCGGCCGCCGCCGTCTTCCACCGGGCGCT
>JBJHBX010000720.1:0-1720 GCA_050485725.1 Gemmatimonadales bacterium
GGCCATGGAGGCCAGGGTGATGCCGGCCGCGGCAAGGGGCACGTTCCCCTCGATGGCGCCGCGGAGCAGGAGCACCACGTTCGCCACCGGCACGAGGGCCATGCGGTTCGTGAGCTCCAGGTCGGGCGACTGGAGGAAGATCGCGGGCAGGATCATGAGCATGTAGAAGGGGGTGATGGCCGCCTGCCCCTCCTTGAAGTTCCGGGCGAAGATCGCGAATACGAGCATCCCCGCCGCCACGAAGAGGCCCAGCAGCAAGGTGCCCACGGCAATGATCGGCAAGGTCGAGAGGGGGATCCCCCCGCTCACCACCTCTTCCCCCCCGCCCACCGGCGTCAGGATCCACCTGAGCGAGAGCGCGAGGGCCGCCACGTTCAGAAGCCCTCCCGCGGCGCCGAAGGTGGCAACGTACAGGTACTTCGCCGCCGCCACGTTCCCCCGGGGCGCCGCTACCGTCATCAGCGTCTCCCAGGTGGATCGCTCCCGCTCGCCGGCCGTCGCGTCGATGGCCGGATAGAAGGCGGCGAGCGCCACCATGATCAGGGTCAGCATCGGCACGATCAGCCCGAGAATCGATCGGGTGGCCTCTTCGGCGGTTGCCACGTCCCGGCGGGCCATGGCGAAACCGACCCATTCGGCGTTCGAGATGCCGAGGGCCGGGCGCTCGGCCTCGATCCATTGCTCCCGGTACGCCTCGACCACCGACTCCACCTGCCGCCTCGCGCGGTCGCTCCGGTCCCGGGCCGCGCTGTACGAGACGCGGGCCGTGAAGTTCGCGTCGATTCCGGTGGCGCCCTCCGGGGGGTCGGCGAAGGCGATGAACACGTCGAGCCCGCCGCGCGCCACGGCCTCGAGTGCCGCGTCGGCCCCCTCGGTCCACTCCGTCACGGTGATGCGGCCGTTCGCCCCCAGCGAATCCAGGAGGCTCCGGTGCGCATCGGGTACATCCTGCACCGCCACCCGCGCCGTGAGCCGGTCCGCCTGCCCCTCGACGAAGCTCATGCCTGCAAAGGTGGCCCAGAGGAGGAGCGGGTACATGACCAGGGGCAGGATGATGCTCATGGCCAGGATGCTCCGGTCCCTCAGCGCCGAGCGCACCTCGTGGCGGTAGAGCGTCCAGATCTGTCGGAAATGCATGGTCACCTGGGCGTCGGCAGACGCCTGGGGTTCGGATTCGGAGGATGCTGAACGGGGCGCTACGGGGCGACGTGACGCGGCACCGCACCGTGTACGAAAGGTAGCGCCCTCGCCTTCACGGCACCTCGCCCGATGCGGACGACCCGGGCCCGGAACCGGCGCCGGCCACGAAGAAATCCACGTGCCCGCAGCGACCGCAGGTGTAGACGTCGAAGTTCTCGCGGTTCACGAACAGCTCGGCCAGCTCGCCGAAAACCCCGAGCCTCGCTCCCTCGTGGAAGCGCCGGGTTCCCATGTAGTCGAGCTCCCGATCGCATCGGAGGCAGCGCAGGGTCGTCCGGCGGCGCTCACGCAGATCGCGGACGGTGTCTTCCACCTGGAAATCGGGATCCGGCTCGCCATTTCTCGATGCCCCGCAGTTCCAGCAGGCATCGAAATTCTCCTTCATGACCTCGTTGCACTGACTGCAGACCCACATGGATTCCTCCTGTGCTTCGCGGGATGCCACCGTTCAGGACGGCTCGGGGGGCTCGCTCGACAGGGGGGCGTCGACCAGGTCCCATGCGATCTCGATCAGCTCCAG
>JBJHBX010000721.1:0-1715 GCA_050485725.1 Gemmatimonadales bacterium
CGAGGGGTCGCCACCCGCGCGCCCCAGCGCGAACCCGCCGAAGAGCATGAGCACGAAGATCACGAGCCCGACGATCTGCTGCTTCAGCTTCACGTAGCGCCGGAATTCCCAGCGGGCCACCTCGAAGAGGGTGTTCGTGCCGTTCTTCATGGGGTCGATCCTTCGGCCGGGGGGGTGCCGCCTGCGAGCGGGCCGGCGGCGCGGGTCGCGACGGGGGCGGTCCCGGCAGCGTGGGCCGCCCCGGAGGCACCGCCCACCACGGTGCGCAGGTAGAGGTCGTGGAGGGTCACGGTTTCGCTTCCGAGCTCCAGCACCTCCGCATCGCGGGCCAGGGTCGCGAGGAGGGGGCCGAGGGGGGCGTCGGGCTCGAGCACCAGCGTCAGCTCGTCGCTTCCCAGCGGCGTGACCTGCCGCACTCCCGGGGTGTCCGAGAGGATGCGGGGGTCGAGGGGGGCGCCGAGGCGCAGGCGGAGGGCGCGGCCGGTGGCCCACCGGCGCCGGAGCTCGTCGAGGGTGCCGTTCGAGACCGCCTGCCCGGCGCGCATCATCACGACCCGGTCGGCCAGTCGCTCCACGAGCTGCATCTGGTGGGCCGACAGGAGCACCGCGGTCCCCCCGGTGGCGAGCTCGCGGATCAGCTCCAGGAAGAAGTCCTGGTTCACCGGATCGAGCCCCGAGAAGGGCTCGTCGAGCACCGCCAGGGCCGGCCTGTGCAGGATCGCCGAGATGAACTGGACCTTCTGCTGGTTCCCCTTCGACAGGTCGCGGACCTCCGCGCCGGCCCGGTCCGCCAGCTCGAAGCGCTCGAGCCATCGGTCGGCGGCACGGCGCGCCTCGGGGGCGGGCATGCCCCGGAGCGCGGCGAAGTAGAGGAGCATGCGGCGCACCGGCACGTCCAGGTAGAGCCCGCGCTCTTCGGGAAGGTAGCCGATGCGCATGGGGTCGGGCCTGGGTGAGGCACCGCTTCCCAGGCGATACACGATCCGCCCGCGGTCGGGGCGGAGCATGCCGATGATCATGCGGAGAAGGGTCGTCTTTCCGGCGCCGTTCGGCCCCAGGATCGCCGTGACCTGGCCGGCGGGGGCATCGACCGAGACGCGGTCGACGGCGCGGAGCGTCCCGAAGGTCTTCTCGACCTCGTTCACCTCGAGGACGGGGTTCTGCATGGCGCTCGCGGAGTTCGGGGTTCCGGGCGAGCCGGGCCGGCCCGCACCGCCCTGAGGTACGAACGGGGCGGGCGGGATCTTCAGCGGGGGGTCAGACCGCGGCCGTTCCCCTCAGTGCCCCCGCCACCCCGGCCCCCGCAGCGCGCGTCCAGGGGTCGCGTTCGTGTGCACGCCGCCCCGGAGCACGAAGACGCCGTTCACGAGCACGTGCTCGACCCCCACCGAGAGCTGGTGCGGGTCCTCGAAGGTGGCCCGATCCTCGATCGTGTCGGGGTCGAAGACCACGATATCCGCGAACATCCCTTCGCGAAGGAGCCCCCGGTCCTGGATGTGGAGGCGCGTGGTCACGGCCGAGGTCATCTTCCGGACCGCATCCTCGAGCGTGATCACCCCCTCGTCACGCACGTAGCGCCCCAGGATGCGCGGAAAGGTGCCGTAGGACCTCGGGTGCACGAGCGAGGTCGCGGTCTCGGGGTTCACCCCCCCGGCATCGGTCCCGAACTTGATCCAGGGCTGCCTCAGGTTCAGGCGCACGTTGTCTTCGTCCAT
>JBJHBX010000722.1:0-1715 GCA_050485725.1 Gemmatimonadales bacterium
GGCGGGCGCGGCGGCCCGGATCGTGTCGGTCGCAAGGGGGTCGGCGCCCGTGCAGGGCAAGGCGATGCACAGCACGGTGGCCAGGACCGAAAGGGGGGTGATGTTCATCGGATCAGTCCTCCCTGGAAAGGCTTGCGGCGGTGGCGATGCCTTCCGCCTCGTCGACCCAGAGCAGGAGGACGAGTCCCACGACGAAGAAGCCCGCGACCGAGGCCATTGCGACCCGGAAGCTCCCCGAGGCCTGCTGCACGGCCTGGAAGACCAGGGGGCCGGCCACCGAGGCGAGCTTTCCGGAGAAGGCGAAGAAGCCGAAGAACTCGCCCTGCCTGGCCCGCGGCGTGAAGGTGGCCAGCATGGCCCGGCTCGCGGACTGGTTCGGGCCCACCATGAGCCCCACCACCATGGCGGGGAACCAGAAGACCGCCGCCGTCGGCGCCCACGCCCCGACCAGGGTGGCCACCGTGAGCACCACCAGGGTGATGGCGATGGTCGATCGCGCCCCGATCCGGTCGTTCACGAAGCCGAAGGCCACGGCCCCGATCCCCGCGGCCACGTTCAGCGCAATGGCCAGCACGATGATCTCGGAGAGCGTCAGGCCGTAGACGGAGCCCAGGTAGATCGACGCGAAGCTGAAGATCACGACGAGCCCGTCGTTGTAGACCAGGCGCGCCAGGAGGAGGCGGGCCACCTGCCGGTAGACGCGGAGCTCGGCGAAGGTCCCCCGGACCCTGCGGAACCCCGCCGCGAGGAGAATGCGGGGCCGGACCTTCCGCCGCTTCTGCCGCTCCCTGACAAAGAAGAACATCGGAAGCGCGAAGACCGCGTACCAGGCGGCGGCGAGGAGCATCGTGGCACGGACATCGAAGGCGCCCTCTTCGGGCAGGCGTGCCATGAGGGCCAGGGCGAGCACGAGGCAGAGGATCCCGCCCACGTAGCCCATGGCCCACCCGATCCCCGAGATGCGTCCCATGCGGCGGGGGCCCGTGAGCTCGGGGAGGAAGCCGTTGTAGAAGACCGCGGCGGCCTCGAAGAGGATGTTCGCGGCGACGAAGACCAGGAAGGCCTCGAGGATCATGCCGGGGCCGATGAAGAAGAGGGCCGCGGTGAGCAGGACCGTTCCCGCCGTGGCCCACCCCAGGAAGCGCATCTTCCGCCCCGAGAAGTCGGCGGCGGCTCCGAGCACAGGCATGGCGAGGGCCACGGTGATCGCCGACAGGTTCACCGCCCGGGTCCAGAGGCGGAGGCCCTCCACGTCGTCGCCGACCACGACGCTCTGGAAGTAGCGGCTGAAGATGAAGGTCACGACGAGCGTGTTGAACGCGTTGCTCGCGAACTCGTAGGTCGCCCAGGCCGACAGCTCACGGCGGCCGGCGCCGTGGCCGCTCCCGGTCCGGGGGAACGCGGACGGCATGGCAGGGGATGCGGAGGAGCGTTCCATGCCGAACAAGCTCGGTCATGCGCGTCCTGGGCAGGGTGGGTGCGACGACGTAGCCGGACCGCGGCGGTGACGTAGCGCTCGACCCCCGGGGCGATTCAGCTGCCTGGAAGCGTGGTCAGACCTGGGGAATCGCCTCGCCGGGGCGCCACCCGGCCTCCCGCAGCGCGTGGGCGAGGGCGAGGACCCTTTCCCTCGATGCGAGGCCGTGGATCGGGAGGACCAGGAGGTCGCCCGGGCGAGACCAGCGGAGCGCCTCGAGAACGGCCTCGTACTCGTC
>JBJHBX010000723.1:0-1712 GCA_050485725.1 Gemmatimonadales bacterium
TCCTCCCCACCCTTCCCTTCCTGGTGCTCTTCGGCACGGGCTGGGGATGGCTGGGGGTGGGAGAGGTCCTGCAACGTCGCCGACTCGGAGGAGCGGGGGCGTGAGGCCCGGGACGGGGCCGGAAGCACCCGGCGCCGGCACGTCGTCGGACCCCGGTGACCGGGTCGCGGTGGTCGTTCCGGCCCTCGACGAAGCGGCGAACGTGCGCGGGCTGGTCGAGGAGCTGGCGCAGGCCGGGCTCCGGCGGATCGTGATCGTCGACAACGGCTCCACCGACGGAACGGCAAGGGTGGCCCGCGACGCCGGCGCGCACGTCGTCCAGGAGGGGCGACGGGGCTACGGGAGCGCCTGCCGCCGGGGGCTGGCGGAGCTCGGCGCCTCCTCGGCCCGGCCCGAAGTCGTTCTCTTCGTCGACGCCGACCGGAGTGACGACCCCGGGGCGTTCCGGTGCATCTGGGGACCGGTCCTCGAAGGCCGCGCGGATCTCGTGATCGGGTGCCGTCGCGGAGCCGCGGATGCCCCGGTCCGACAGCGGCTCGGTACCCGGCTCGTGACGCGGGCCGCGCGCATCGTTCACCGGGTTGAACTCTCGGACCTGGGGCCCCTCCGGGCCATTGCCTGGACCGCCCTCGACCGCCTCGAAATGGACGACCGCGACTGGGGCTGGACGCTCCAGATGCAGCTTCGGGCGCACCGGGCAGGGCTGCGGGTCCTCGAGGTTCCGGTGAAACGACGCCCGCGTGCGGCCGGATTCTCGAAAATCTCCGGCAATCTACATATGTCCATACATGTAGGTATTCGAATGTTCCGGACCCTCTGGCAGGAGCGGAACTGGCGACCCCGCGAGGGCTGAGGCCTCCGCTTCAAACCTTGGAGCCGAGAAAGCGCAGGACCACGGCGAGCGAGGCCTCGGGTGCCTCCTCCGGGGGAAGGTGCCCCACGCCCGGAAGGACCACCGCCTGGCCCCTTGGCACGGCCGCGGCGAGGCGAGCGGCGAACGAGGGCGGAATGACCGGGTCCTCCGCACCCCATAGCGCCAGCAGCGGCGCGCGCAGTTCGCCGTACCTGGGAACGAGTCCGGCCGCGTCCTCGTCGGGACGGAGCGCCCGGGCCGCACGAAGCACCGTCTTCCGCCTGGCGAAGGTCAGGAGCGAGGACCGGTAGCCCGCCACCTGTTCGGCGTCCACCGTCGCCGGGTCCGACACGATGCCGCGGATCCCGAAGCGAAGCGCCCACGACGGGGGCGGCACCGACAGCAGGAGCTCGCCCACCAGGGGCCTGCGCGCGAGCCCCATGTAGCGGGGAAAGGGCACCGGAAAGACCGCGCCACTCACCACGACCACCGCAGCCGGGCCTTCTCCCCCGTCCTGGAGTGCGAGCGCCGCGGCGAGGACCACCGCCCCGCCGAGGGAATGCCCCACGAGCACGGGTGGCGCGGCGAGCCCGAGCCCGCGGATCCACGACGCCAGGCGCCGCCCCTGTGCCACCGGCGAGAAGTCGCCGTCCGCGGGTGGCGGGGAACGGCCGAACCCCTGGAGTTCGACGAGGTGCAGGTCGTGGTCTCCCGCCAGCGGCGGGACCCACCTCCTCCACGAGTGGTTGGAGGCGCCGAAGCCGTGGACGAGGACCACGGGGCGGCCGCCAGGTCGGCCCGAACGGTCCACGTGGAAATCCGGGTTCATGCGGCCGGTCCCACGAGCTCGATGCGCCGG
>JBJHBX010000724.1:0-1709 GCA_050485725.1 Gemmatimonadales bacterium
CTCCGGGTCAGGCGGGATCGATGGATTCCTGGGCGACGAACGAGATGTTCGAGTCGAGACCCAGAACGGCGCCTTCGGTCCACGCTACCCGGCGGCGCCGAGGACCCATTTGCGGCGGAGTTCCTCGGCAACCTCCTCATGAGGAATCGTGCGGCCAGCCTCGACGTCGGCCAAGCCGCGATCGATCTGTCGGACGACGTAGAGATGATAGAGGACATCGTCCATAGAGCAGTCGTCGGGAAGGCGATCCAAGAGCTCCTGAATCCTCTCCTTGGTCTTCACGTGGCCCTCCTCGGCGGCTGGGATGTCGCACCGGGCGTTCACAGTCTCAAGGTACCCCCGAATCCCGGCCGAGGATCACGTCGTGCCCATGCCGTGATGGGACGACCACGCGCCGAGCCGACTTCAGGGTCTGCCTCGAACGTAGGGACGCGCCCTGACGCCCTGGGTTAGGAAGAGCTCTCGGGAGGCTGAGGAGGAAGCTCTTGGCGGAAGTGGCTGAGGGTGAGGATCTCGATGCGATCCTCGAAGACCTCGTAGATCACCCGGTATGGCTCGTGGAACACCTCGCGCACGGAGGCCTCGTGCCACTCGGGAACCACCCGCCCCTGTTCGGGGAGATCTCGGAGTAGCTCGACGCGTCGAGCCAAGGCCTCGAGCCACCCGAGCGAAGCCCGGGGACGGTCGCGGGCGATGTGGTCAACCGCCGCCTGGACCCGCCGCCTCGCGGTCGGGGACCAGACGATCGTCAACGGTTCAGTCTCTCGCGAAGTTCAGCTACGACATCCTCGTGAGGAACGCCCTCGCCCCGCGCCAACTCTGCTTTCGCTTGCCGGATGTCTCGGATGAGCTCGATCTCATCGATCAAGGCCTCGTACTGATCGATGTCGAGAACCACTGCGGCGCTCTTGCCGTGTTGGGTCAGAAGGAGCGGGCGCTTGGTCGACCGGATCTGGTCCAGAAAACCAGCGGCGTTCTGGCGGAACGCCGATAGCGGCTGCACATCTTGACTGGGCTTCAGGATCGCCATGTCTCACCACCTATGGTACAGGTCATTGTACCACTTATGGTAGGGGAGCCGCCGTTCCCGCGCAAGCTGGGGGCGCTTCCCAGCTCCCATTCCCCCGCCAGCCGCTCCAGGAGCTGGTGCTCGGGCTGGGGCCGGTCGAACCGCAGCTCCTGCCCGGAGGCATGGGGGACCTGGACGGCCAGGAGGGCGAGGGCGACGAAGGGGACCCAGGGCTGCATGATGACCGCCTCCTTGAACTCAGGGTGCCTGCCGCCCCCGGTGCGCCAGCCAGGCGTCGTAGAGGCCCAGGAGCTCCTGCTGGGCGAACACCAGGTCGGTGGTGTGCCCCAGGGCCTGGGTCATGAGGGAGGCGAAGTTGTCGGCGCGGAAGGCGCCGGGCCCGAGCATGGCGGAGAGCCCGTCCGTGGAGAGGCGGTCCACCCGGTCCTGCTTCGAGTAGACCTGCCCCAGGAGGGAGACGTCCTCGAAGTCCATGAGGCCCGGTACCCCCCCGGCCAGCGCCGCCTCCCACGCCGCCCGGACGAAGCCCGGGGGCCGGAACCCCTGGAACCCCGCCTCCCGGAGGTATTCCACGTCGAGGGGCCCCTCCTCCGTGAGGGCCTGGGCGAAGATCTGGACCAGCTCCTGGTGGTAGGGGAGGACGCCCCGGACCATCTCCCGGTTCGAGGCCACCTCCGCA
>JBJHBX010000725.1:0-1701 GCA_050485725.1 Gemmatimonadales bacterium
CGAGGGAGATCGCTCCCCCGGAAGCCCGCTCGAGGCGGGCCAGGGCGTTCACGTGGCGGAGAAGGGCCTCCGCCTCGTTGACCCGCGCCTGCTGGAGCAGGAGGCGGGTATTCGACAGCTCGAGCGCGGTTCCGGACCCGGCGGCGAAGCGGAGCTCGGCGAGTTCCACTGCGCGACGCGCCTCCTCCACCGTGCCGGCCCGTGCCTCGACCTGGGCCAGCGACGCCTCGAGGTCGGCCAGGTGACCCTCGAGATCCAGGGCGAGTCCCTCGGTGAGGCGGTCCACCTCGATGTTGGCCTGGCGGACCGCCGAACGTGCCGAGGCGACCTCTCCCCGGGTGCGGAAGCCGTTGAAGATCGGCACCGACACCTGGAACCCCGCGCTCCACTCCTCGCGCCAGGTCACGTCGCCGGGGAACAAGGTCGCGGGGAAGGCCTGCCAGCCCAGGTCGAGAAAGGCGCCTGCGGTGGGCCGGTAGCCGGAGCGGGCCAGAGAAACCTGCTCCTCCTCGATCCGGACCGCGGTGCGGGCGGCCTGGAGGGCGGCGCGGGTGTCCAGGGCAGCGCGGAAGGCGGCGGCGTCGACGCCGCCGATCTCGGCCTCGAGCGGGGTGGTCAGGTCGAGCCGCGTGTCGCGGGGAAGCTGCACCAGCCGGAGCAGGTTCAGGCGGGCCAGCTCGGCGCCGTTCCGGGCCTCGACCAGGCGGGGCTCCAGGTTGTCGCGCTCGACCCGGGCGGTCAGCACGTCGAGCTCGGCGGCGATGCCCTGCTCGCGGAAACGCCGGACCTGGTCGAGCTGGTCGTCGGCAAGCGCCAGCGCCTCCGCGGCGATCTCGACCAGGCGCTCGGCGAAGACCGCCTGGAAGTAGGCCTCGCGGACCTCGAGCCGGAGCCCCTCCTCCGTCTCGGCCAGCTCGTACCGCAGCGTCTCCCTGAACCGATCCGCGATCCGGAGCCCGATGCCGACGCGTCCGGCGGAGTAGAGCGGCTGGGTGACCCGGACCCCGGCCGTCCACGTGTTCCTGCGGCCGAAGGGGAGGTCGGCGAAGGGATTCTCGTCGTCGCCGTTCGCTGGCTCTCCTCCCGCCCCCTCGGCAAAGAGGTCATCGAAGAGGCTGCGGATGGAGCGGTTGTAGGCGAGGTTCGCCGATACCTCGGGGAGCGCCCCTGCCCGGACCCGGACGTACTCGTCCTCGACCTGCCCGATGCGCTCGCGGACCAGGGCGACCTCCTCGCCCTGCTCGATGGCGCGCCGCTCGGCCTCGTGGAGCGAAAGCGGGGTCTGGGCGAATGCCGTGCCGGACCACGCGACGGTGCCGACGAGGGCGGCACCGACCAGGGCCGCACGGCTCAGGGATACCCCCGCCGCCCGGCGCCCTCGGCGTGCGTTGAACGGACTCATGAGGCCACCTCCCCCCGGCCCGATGTCACGTGCCCCGGCCCCGTCGTCGGATGCCCCTGGCCCGATGTCACGTGCCCCGGCCCCGTGGTCGGCTGCCCCTGGCCCGATGTCACGTGCCCCGGCCCCGTGGTCGGCTGCCCCTGGCCGGCGGTCGCCTTCCCCTGGCCGGCCGTCGCCTGCCCCTCCCGCGCCGCCTCCCTGCGCTGCTTCCAGGCCGCCGCCACGCGGTCGAGCTCCTCGCCGATGAACATATGGAAATCTCTCCATGTCTCCATGTGCTCCCTGGCCACGGGCTGGTC
>JBJHBX010000726.1:0-1699 GCA_050485725.1 Gemmatimonadales bacterium
CTCGGCGGCGTCCTGGTCGGCACGGGCATGTGCCTCCTCGTGCAGGTCCTGCGGGGCGTCAGGATCGGTGAACACCGGGTCCTGATCGTGGTCGTGGTCGTGATCGTCCGCCGCGAAGGGGTCGTCGCCGTGCAGGTGGGCATCGTCCTCGAGTTCCCCCCCGAGCATGAAGACGAACTCGGCACGCACCCGCCGCTGCCCCGCGGCGAGTGTCATCGACTCCCGCAGGAGGTCGTCGGGCGACAGGGTGTCGGCCCCCGCCCGGAGCCTCCGGGTGAATTCGAGGATCATCTGCTGGCTCAGCGCGTAGCGGGTGAGCTCGTCCTCGCCTGCGAACCCGCCTGACAGCGCGGCGTCGCCCCCGAGGACCTCCACGAGCCAGGTTTCGGAGGCGGCCGGCGGTGCCCCGGGTCTCCGGTCCCGTGCCCGTGCGTGGTAGACCACCGACTCGCCGCGGTCGAGCGCCAGCGTCGAAAGGTCCCACTTCGCCCGGGCGGTCCAGCTTCGCGGCCCGTGGCGCTCGATCTCGAGGGGGATTTCCCCCTCCTCGAAGATGAAGAGCTCCCCGAAGCCGCTGACCCGGGTGAAGACGAGCTCAAGATCGGCCAGGGCGTGGTCGTCGGTGGCCTCGATCACCAGGTCGAGCTCCCGGTCGCCGTCGGGGAGGTACAGGTCGCGGCCCGGTTCCACGATGCGCAGCCGGGGCTCCTGGTCGGGGAAGACGGTGAGCCCCGACATGCCCCGGAAGAGGGCCGCCCCGTCAGCCCCGCGCCCCTCGATGGCCAGGAAGCCATCGGCGTCGGCGGGAAGGGTGGTCCGGAACGCCCCGCCCTCGACCGCGCGCAGCGGGAAGACCCCTTCGACCGTCTCGACGACGACCTCGGCCGGGCGCATCGATCCCGTCGGACGGACCTCCAGGTGGAGCCGGCTTCCGGCCAGCACGTGCAGACGCTCCGGGTCCTGGTGTCGCGTCTCGGGACCCCCGATCCAGGCCGGGGGAACGACGGTGACATGGAGGCCTGCACCGGTGGTACCCCGAACCCCCGGGGCGCCGGCGGCGCTCCCGACGGGCGCCAGCAGGGGTGTCCCGTCCGACGCGCCCGGCAGGACGAGGATCGCGATCGTGCCGAGCGCGAGCGCCCCGGCGAGCCCCACCGCGGCGCGATGGGCCGGTAGCAGGCGCGCCGGTTCCAGGGCCTCCACGAAGTGCGCCGCGTCCTCGAGCACCGCGCCATTGACCGGACCGGGGGGGGCGCCCCTTCGCGCCACCTCCTCTGCGGTCCGCACCAGGTTCCGGCTGGAGGGGTCGAGGGCCTCGACCAGGCGCGCCGCCCCCGGTGTCCCGGCTCCGATCCGGCGGCGGTGGCGCCACCGTCCGAGCCAGCCCCCCGCGATGAGCGCGAGCAGCACCACGACTCCCGCGGCCGGTGCCCCCGGGGCGACCACCCACGGCGCCAGGCCGGTTTGCAGGAGCCCTAGCAGGAGCAGGACGCTCGCCACCGCCACACCGACGGCCGCCCCCCGGGCCGCGGCGAGCCCCTCGGCACGCCGACCGAGCGCCCTTAGCCGGCGGATCAGCCGGACCGCCGCCGGGTCAGTCCGCTCTGCCACGGATCCGCCTTCGGCAGGCGCCCTCACCGACCAGGAGCCCCAGCACGAGGAGCCAGGCCCAGCGGGCGGGCGGGAGGTCGTCCCGCCG
>JBJHBX010000727.1:0-1699 GCA_050485725.1 Gemmatimonadales bacterium
GAGGCGCTCGACTACGCGGAACAGGACTTCGCGCGCGGGCAGGAAGGGTACGACGTCATCTTCGACGTGGCCGGCACCGCGCCCTGGGCGAGGAGTCGGGGTGCGCTTCGGCCGGGAGGCCGGCTCGTTCTGCTCTTTCCGCGGATGCGGGAGGTGGCGGCGATCCCATGGATCCATGCCACATCGGGCCACCGGATCCTCGCCGGGACGGCGGTGGGGCTGAAGGAGCACCTGGAGCTTCTGGCCCGGCTGGCCGAGGAGGGATCCTACCGCCCCCCGATCCACGCCGTGTTCCCCCTCGAAGAGATCAGCGAGGCCCATCGCGCGGTGGCGTTCGGGGGGAAGCGGGGAACCGTGGTGGTGGTGATGTGTGCGCGGGGGGCCGGGGCCGTGGAGCCGGGCGGAGTCAGCTCTCCGTGCGTCAAGCCTGCGGCCTCATGAGGTCCGGCCGGAGCCCCACCGATGCGGTACGGGTGGTCGCATACGACGGTGGCTGGCCTGCTGCCTTCCGACGGGAAGCCGACCGGGTCCTGGAGGTGTTCGGGGATGGATCGGTGTGGATCCACCACATCGGGAGTACCAGTGTCCCGGGACTCTGCGCGAAGCCCGTGATCGACATCCTTGTCGAGGTCACCGATCTGGGGGTGGTCGATCGCGTGTCTGCTGAGCTCGGGTCCCAGGGGTACGTTGCCAAGGGGGAGTACGGGATCCCGGGCCGCCGGTATTTCTCTCGGGCGGCCCGGGGATCCAGGTTGAAGGTTCACCTCCACGCCTTTCTCCGTGGATCTCCCGAGGTGGCAAGGCACCTGCGGTTTCGGGACCGCCTGCGGGCTGATTCGGCGCTGGTCGCCGAGTACTGCGCACTGAAGCAGCGTCTCGCCGCGGAGCATCGCGAGAATCCGCGCGCCTACCAGGCGGGAAAGGCGAGGTTCATCGAGGGGGTCGAGAGGGAGGCCGCAGCGCGCTCGGGCTCGTGAGATCTGGACCGCGTGCGGCGGGCAAGTCGGGGTCCTCCGCCGGTGCGTCGGGTCCGGCCTGCGGAGGCGCACCGTCAGCTGGTGGAGGGCATTTCGGGTGGTCGGCTCCTGCCCGGTTCCTCGCAATGGAGGCCAGGAAGTTGGCGATGCTGAGGGGGTGAACAAGCAGGAACATGTCATGCGCTCCCACGCGTGAAGTGAGACGGAGTGGGGTGGACGGGCACCCTCCCCACCGGCGGCTTCGAGGGTGGGAAGGCCGAGGGCAGCCGTCGGCGCAGCGCCCACTCGGCCGCGGCAAGGTTGATCACCCAGCCGGCTCCCATGAGGAGTGTCCGCGCCGCCTGGCCCGGGGCCCCGAACAGGAGGAGCCATGGGAGCTGGAGGACGACCTGCGTGCCCGCCCCCATCCCGATGGCGTAGCCCCGGAGCATCCATGCGCCGTGGGCGCGAAACTCCCTGCGGAGGAGGGCCTGGAGCGCCAGCACGATGGAGCCGGCCATGAGTCCGCCGAAGAGGATGCGGAGCAGGTAGAGTCCCTCGCCGTCGCCGTCGGGCCACGGATAGCTGTGCGCCATCCAGATGCCGGTCAGGGCCACGACCAGGCCGAGAACCGCCAGCACCCCCCCGACACCCCGGTGCCATGCCGGAAAGCGGCGCCGCAACGTGGGGGCCAGCTGGAAGGCGCCCAGAAAGGAGAAGGGAATGGCCGCCAGCACATGGAG
>JBJHBX010000728.1:0-1695 GCA_050485725.1 Gemmatimonadales bacterium
GTAGAAGACGCGGGCCCCGATGCGCCCGGCACTGGGCCGCTCCCAGACGAGGACTGTGACGCCGTTGTCGAGGACCCGCTCCTGCACGTCGAGGTAGAGGGGGGAGGTGTCGGGTGCGGTGGCCCGGGATGCGGGGGCCCGGGATGCGCTGGCCCCGGATCCGCTGAACTGGGCCTCGGCGGGGGTGGATGCGAAGGACAGCGCCAGGGCGAGCGCCGCGATGCAGCGCGCAGTGGCGATGCCGCGGGTACGGCGAACACACCCGCCGGTCGCGCGAGGAGGGGTCAGGGGCGGGGCGAACGGCTGGACGAACGGCGGTACGGGCGGCATCGGGGGTCTCCGGAAGGCACGGGTCGCTGGCGCTGGCTCAAGATCGACCCGGCAAACCTCACCCCGCAATCGCTCAGCGCGTACCGTTCAGCAGCTCGGTGTGGATCTCCGTTTCCTGCAGGATGAAGCCGTCGCCGCCTGCGCCCGGCTCCGTTCTCCGGAACGTCAGCACGCTCTCGATGAGCCGTTCTGCCCCGAGGTCGAAGGCGACGCGCCCGGCCAGCGTGGCTTCCTGGCCCTCGGCCATCGGGAAGGGGAACCCGATCTCTTCCATGGCCGAGGCTCCGTCCCAACGGATCTGGACGGTGGCCACCCGGCGCCCCTCGTGCTCCGAGATCTCCTCCAGTTCGTAGGTCCCGTCGAGGAGGACCTCGTCGGGCGAGATCGTCCGGACGGTCCGCGGCTCCGACGGATCAAGCGAGGCCGGAAAGCCCGCCGGAAGGCCGTCGGCCCGGTCCCTCGGTCCGGCCAGCGTCGCAACCAGGAAGAGCTCGAGGGTCAGCGCATCGGTCTCGGGCACTTCCGAGAAGGGCGCCGGATCCACCCGCCCGTCGGCCAGGAAGGGTACCTCGAAGGTGCGGCCGATCATGCCGGCCAGTGCCGCCTGCCCCGGGTCGTCGGAGGGATCCGGGCTCCGGGAATCCCACGTCTCGACGGTCCCGTCGAAGCGCTCGAGCCTTCCGCTCGCCGATTCCAGGGTCACCCCGAGAAGGCCGGAGCCATCTTCGCGGAGCTGGAGCACGTGGATTGTTGCCGTCATCCGCGAGGTGCCCGACGCCTGGCCACGAGCGTCCGCCCCGCGCTGGGTCGTCTCGACCGTCCGCCTGAACGCGAGCCCCTCCTCGACCTGCGATGCGAAGGCCACCGGCTGGGCCACGAGGGCTGACGCCCCGCCCATGGGTCCCACAGCGGGGGCCACGAGGAGCGCGACAACCGCGGCGAGGAAGACCGTGGCGAAGGCCCGCGCGGAACGGGTCCGGAGAAGAGGCTGAGGCTGGTTCACGTTGCGACCGGGGGCGGGAGTGTCTGAAAACGTTTCCTGACGCAACCTGCCGGACTCGTAGTTCGAAAGGCAACCCCCGCGGGCTGGGCGCGCCGCCCGGACTCCCGGCCCCGGACCGGCCGTCAGCCCACCTGCGCGGCCCCCAGCACGAATCCCATGGCCAGGAGCCCCGCGTACCAGGTCACGACCCGGGCGGTGCCACCCAGCGCCGGAAGGAGCTCGCGGGGGTCGGTGAAGGTCAGCACCTGGCGCAGGGGGCCGGCTGCCAGCAGCAGGCCGCCGGTCGAAAGGAGGGTCCACGGGGTCCACCCGAAGGCCGACACCCCCACAAGCGGCACCCCGGCCGCCGCGAGCAGCAGCCC
>JBJHBX010000729.1:0-1695 GCA_050485725.1 Gemmatimonadales bacterium
ATGGCCATCGTCGAGGGAGGGCGCCGGGCCCTGACCCACCTGCGGGTGCGGGAGCGCTGGGCCGCGGCGGAACTCCTGGATGTCGGCCTCGAGACCGGACGCACCCACCAGATCCGTGTGCACCTGGCACACATCGGCCATCCCGTGGTGGGGGACCAGGTGTACGGGGCCGGGCGGGAGCGGGGGATCAGCGGTCCGGCGGCCTCCTGGGCCAGGGAGCTCGCGCGCCGCACGCCACGCCAGTTCCTGCACGCCGCCCGGCTTGCCTTCGAGCATCCGGTGACCGGCCAGAGGCTGTCCTTCCGCGCGCCCCTCCCTTCGGAGCTCCGAGCGGTCGTCGACTGGGCTCATGCGCGGGAGGGCGACGGATGAACCCCGTGGACGCGCCCCGCCTCGACCCCCGGATGACCTTCGACACCTTCGTCGTGGGACCCGCCAACCGCCTGGCCGCCGCGGCGGCACGACGGGCCGCCGAGTGGCCGGGCTCCAGCTTCAACCCCCTCTTCCTGTACGCGCCCTCCGGGCTCGGCAAGTCGCACATCCTCTCGGCGATCGCGAACCACGCCGCCCGGGTCCACCCCGATCGGGCCGTCGTCTACCGGACCCTCGAGGAGTACCTGGACGAGCTCACACGGACGCTCGAGCGTGCCGGATCCCAGGCGATGCACGAGGTGTGGGATCACGTGGGGATCCTCCTCCTGGACGACGTGCAGTTCCTGACCGGACACCCGGAGGCGCAGCAGCTTCTCCTGCGCACCCTGGATCGGCAGCTCGAGGGAGGGGGCCAGGTCGTGCTGGCCTCCGATCGGCCGCCGGCCGAGATCGACGGACTCGATGGTCGCCTCCTCGCCCGCTTCTCCGGGGGACTCATCGTGGACATGGGCGCCCCGGACTACGAGACGCGCGTGGCCATCCTGCGTCGCAAGGCGGAGGGGAGGGGCGAATCCCTGGGCGAGGGGGTCGCGGAGGCGATGGCCCGGCATCCCTTCCGGAACGTGCGCGAACTCCAGGGTGCCCTGAACCGGGTGCTCGTGATCCAGGAGCTGGAGGAGCGACCGGTGGGGCCGGACGAAGTTGCGGAGCTCCTGCGGGGGATCGGTGCCGGGGCGCCGGAGTCCACGGGTCCGGGCCGGGAGAGGGCGGGGTCGGAAGCCTCCGACGAGGACGAGCCGGCCTGGCGGCGCGAGCTGCGGAGCGCCGTACGAGCGGCCGAGTCCGAAGGCTTCGAGGTGCGCCGTCTCTCCGATCTCCTGGCGGCCCCCACGGAGTCCCCGGGGTGGGCGGAGCTCCTCGAGGGGGTCCGAGCAAGGATGCAGCGACTGCACCAGATCGCCGGCGAGCTCGAGGCGCTCGAAGCCTTTCCCGGCGCTGACCGGCGGGGGGTCCTCCTGGATCCGGACCGAGTCGAAGAGGCCGAGCAGCTCCTCGTCGAGGCACGGGAGCGCATGCGGGGCTTCCCCCCGATTCCGCCCGGCCCCGCACTCGGGGAGCTCGAAGCCGGATCGGCCGCCCTCCCCGCGCGCGCCGCCGAGCGCCTCCTCCTGGGGGAGCACCACGAATACAATCCACTCTTCCTGAAGGTGGGGACGGAGGCGGACGCCCTGGCCTTTCTTGGCGCGGTGGGTCGGCGGTGGCTCGAACTGCACCCGGCCGGCCGGGTGGCGCTCGTCTCGGTGGAGGAGTTCGCGAGCGACC
>JBJHBX010000730.1:0-1694 GCA_050485725.1 Gemmatimonadales bacterium
GGTCACCCGTCCGGAAAAGGAGGGTGCGCGCCGCCGCCCTCCGCAGGACGCAGCGGGCCGCGACCCGTTCCAACGCTCGCCGGTCCAGCCCGCGGAAGAGCCGGAGGCCCGCCAGCACCTCCACCGTTCCCGTTTCCATCCGCAGTCCTCCCCCTGTAGGGATTTGCCCCACACTCGCCCACGGCCTTTGCCGGACAGACGGGCATCCCGGGCAATCCTAGCTTTCTTCCAGCCTCACGAGAACCTCCAGCCCCGCATCAGGAGAGGTCGAGCACATGTCCCGCATCCGTTCCCTCGCGTTCACCCTGGCCGTGGCAGCCCTCGCAGTCGGCTGCGGGGGCGACGACCGGCCGGCCGACGACGCCCGCGCCCCGGACGCGGGGCCGACCTTCACCGCGTTCCAGCTCGAGCACGGCGTCGGGCCCATCACCTCCGAGGTCGCCCTCGGCCCCCTCGACGAGGCGAAGGCGGCCCGCGGCATGGAGCTCTTCCAGTTCAACTGCGAGGCGTGCCACATGCTCGAGGACCGCTTCGTGGGTCCCCCGCTGGGCCGCGTCCTGGAGCGCCGCTCCCCGGCCTTCGTCATGAACTTCATCCTGAACCCCGAGCAGATGGCCCGGGAGCACCCCGAGGGGCAGGCCCTGCTCGCCGAGTACCCGCTGGTCATGCCCTTCCAGAACATCTCCGAAGACGAGGCACGCGCCATCGTCGAGTACCTCCGCACCGTGATGGAGTGAGAACCATGAAACTGAACGGGAAGTTGAACGCGGCTCTCGCCACCCTCGCGGTGGCGGGAATGGGCGTGGCCTTCGCGGGGTGCGCCGGTGACACCGGCGTCATCCGTGCCGGCGACGCCGCCGAGCGGGTCTACGTGGCCCCCGGCGAGCACGACGAGTTCTACGGCTTCTTCTCCGGGGGCTACAGCGGCCAGCTCTCGGTCTGGGGGCTCCCCTCGGCCCGGCTCTTCCGGGTCATTCCGGTCTTCAGCCAGGACCCGGAAACCGGGTACGGCTACTCCGAAGAGACGAAGGCGCTGCTCGAAACCAGCTACGGCTTCATTCCCTGGGACGACTCCCACCACCCGGTCCTCTCCCGCACGAACGGCGAGGCCGATGGGCGCTGGATCTTCATCAACGGAAACAACACGCCCCGGATCGCCCGCATCGACCTGACGAAGTTCGAGACGGTGGAGATCCTGGAACTCCCGAACACAGGGGGGAACCACGCCTCGTCCTTCGTGACCGAGAACACCGAGTACGTCTTCGGGGCGACCCGCTTCTCGATCCCCGTCGAGCAGGACCTGGACGTGCCCATCGACTCCTACCGGGAGAACTTCGACGGGGCCATCACCTTCGTGAAGGTGGACCCGCAGTCGGGACAGATGACGCTGGACTTCCAGATCCAGGTTCCCCCGTACCACTACGACCTGGCCCGCGCCGGCATGGGGGTCTCGGGTGACTGGGTCTTCTTCACCTCGTACAACACCGAGCAGGCGCACACCCTTCTCGAGATCGAGGCCTCCCGGAACGACAAGGACTTCATCCTGGCCGTGAACTGGCGGAGGGCGGCAGCGGCGGCGGCGAACGGCGCCGGACGCCAGGTGCCTGGTACCTACCTCCACAACCTCTACGACCCGGGGGCCGGGACCGCCACCTCCCGCGAGCACCAGGGCGTGCGACTCATCCAGCCCTCGG
>JBJHBX010000731.1:0-1694 GCA_050485725.1 Gemmatimonadales bacterium
CGTGCTCCTGCATTCCGTCGAGGCAGAAGCGGTGGTGCCTGAGGTTCGCCCAGCGGTACCCGGCGCGCAGCGGCTCGAAGACCAGGAGCGGAAGCCCCAGGTGGCGCGCCCAGGCCACCGCGCGTTCGAGGGCCAGGTTCCACTCCAGGCGACGGAAGCCGGTCATCCAGTAGAGGACGAAGCGGGGCGCCCCCACGCCCCCGGCGCCGCCGGATTCACGCCCCGTGACGCGCAGGGGTGCGTCGTTCAGCGCACGAATCCGGAGCTCCGCGTCGGGAAGCGTCCGGGGGAGTCTGCCGGCGTCCTGGGTCATGCGCCCGGGTTACCCGGGGGCGACGGAGGCGTTTCGCCCGGGTCCCGGCCGAAGATCCCGTCGAGCGCCCGGAAGAGGTGGACCTCGACCTGGCCCGCGCCCTGGATGACCTCGACCCCGGCGTCGTCCAGGATCGCGCGTTCCCCGGCGGTAACCGCACGCGACGTGAGGACGACCACGGGGATCCTGGCGAGGCGCGTGGAGCTTCGGACGCGGCGCAGGAAGGCCAGGCCGTCCATGCCCGGAAGGCCCAGCTCCACCAGGATCAGCTCGACCGGAACGCGTTCGAGATAGCGGAGCGCCTCGGGGGCGCCATCCTCCGCGCGGACCGCGTAGCCGGCCTCCTCCAGGTGGCCCTCGAGGACGGCGCGTCCCTCCGAGGGCTCCATGACCACGAGGACCCGGGCACCGGCGCGTGGAAGGTTCCGGCGGAGCGCCCGGTCGAGCGTCTCCCGGTCCACGGGCTTCGTCAGGAGGTCGACGGCGCCGAGCACCTGGCCCCCTCCCTCGCCGGCCACGATGCTGACCACGATCACCGGGACGTCGCGGACCAGGGGATCCTCCCGAAGCGCGCGCAGCATCTCCCAGCCGTTCATCCGGGGCATCATCAGGTCCACGGTGATCAGGTCGGGGCGGTGGGATCGCGCCACCTCGAGCCCCTCGATGCCGTCGCGGGCAAGTACCACGCGGAAACCCATTTCCTCGAGGAGGTGGGCCAGGAGGTCCCGGGAATCGGGTTCGTCGTCGACCACGAGCACGGTGCGGCCGGCCATGGAGCCGGGCTTCACCTCGAAACCCTCGGGAAGGTCGTCGGGGTCGATGGTGGCGGTCACGAAGCCGTCGTCCTCCGCCGGGACCGAGCTCACCGCCGCCGCCTCGGGCTTCGCCCCCGGTCCCGGCGCAACCCGCGGTCCCGGGTCGTCGGGAAGATCCGGGATGCCCGCCCCGCGTACCTCGGGCCGGGTGGGCGGGTCGGCCGAGGGCACCAGGTCGATGATGAACTCCGAGCCGACGCCCACCTCGCTTCGAACCCCCAGCTGGAACCCCATCAGGGAGCAGAGGGAGCGTGAGATCGCGAGCCCGAGCCCCGTGCCCCCGTAGCGCCGCGAGGTCCCCGCATCGGCCTGCTCGAAGGCCCGGAAGATCGCCTCCAGCCGGTCCTCCGGGATTCCGATCCCGGTGTCGCGCACCCGGATCCGGGTCGGCGTGCGCCCGTCGTCCGCGGTATCGACGTGGATCACGATCTCGCCCGACTCGGTGAACTTCAGGGCGTTCCCCACCAGGTTGATCAGCACCTGCTTGAGCCGCGCGTGGTCGGCGCGGATCTCGGCGGGCTCGCCCCGGACCTCGGTCCGGAGTTCCAGCGGTCGACCGGCGACCT
>JBJHBX010000732.1:0-1684 GCA_050485725.1 Gemmatimonadales bacterium
GACGGGCACCCTCCAGGTTGGCATCACCACCGGGTCGATCGACTTTCCGGGGGGGAGCGTGGACTACGACGTGACCCAGACGGCGCTCGGCGTGAGCTATGCTCCCTCGGACCGCCTCCTGGTGGGCGCCGCCTTTCTCCCCTGGAACCGCGTGTCGCTGAGCGGGGGTGGAGAGAGCCTCTCGGAGAGCGGCCGCGGAGACGCCTCGCTCGAGGCCCGGTTCCGGGCCTGGTCGGCGGACGACGGGAGGACGGACCTGGCCGTGGTTGGCGGCATGTCGCTTCCCGTCGGCGCGGAGGGTTTCGGGGCCGAAGGCGTCATCGGAAGTGTCGGGACCGCGGTGAGCCGTCACCTGGACGGTGCCTCGGTGCACGGGTCCGCGAGGCTCATCCTTCCCTTCGACGACAGCGACGGGGACTCGGTCGTCCGGTTGACCGGCGCCGCCGTGTACGGCGTGGGCGATCGGACCGCGGTCTCGGGCGAGCTGATGGCGAACTTCTCCGGGGGCGAGTACATCGTCGACCTGGCGCCGGGCATCCGGTTCCAGCCCGCACCGGGCGTCTTCCTGGATGCGGCGGTGCTGGTGAACCTCGCCACGAGCTTCGAGTCGATCTACGATGCCGGCTTCGTGTTGGCCCTCCGCCTCGGCGGGGGCTGACGCGGCCCGGGGTGGGGGGGGGGGCCCCGCCGGGGCACCCTCAGCCACGAACCCGCGTGCCCGTGCGGCCACCTCCGGTCCGGCGCCGGCTTCCGCTGGTGGGTGCCGTCATCGGCGCCTGTGCCCTCGGGAGCTGCAGTGGAGATGCCCCGGACAGGGTGGTTCTCGACGTGCACGCGGCGGGGTGTCCCGACGATGCTCGCCCCTGCGCGAACGTTCGACTGGAATTCCCCCTCCTGCACGGCGACACGCCCCTGGCCCGGGCCGAGCGAGCTTGGGTCGAGGAGCACCTGGGCGCCACCGACCGGGCCTCGGCCGAGGCCTTCGCCGCGGCGTACCTCGAGAAGTGGGAACTCAGCCTCGGGGCGGGAAGCGGGGTAGCGGCTTCCGAGTGGTTCCTGGAGCGCACCGTCGTGCGGATCGACGCGCTCCCCTCCGTCGTCGTCCTCGCCCTCTCGGAGTTCAGCTACGAGGGAGGCGCACACCCGATGAGCCGGGCCCGCCACCAGGCCTTCCTGGTCGGGACCGGCACACCGATCGGCCAGGACTGGTGGTTCCGGGGGGCGTCGGGGGATGCGCTTCGCGAGGCGCTCGGGGCCCGGTTCCGCGAAGACGTCGCGCTCCGGGAGGACGCCGGGGCGCTGGCGGAGACCGTTGGATGGGAGGCGGCCCCCCTCGACAACTTCATTCCCGGGCCCGAGGGAATCACCTTCCACTTCGACCCGTACGAGATCGCGCCCTACGCCGTGGGCCCGATCCGGGTCCTGCTTCCGTGGTCCGATCTCGAGTCGCTCCTCTCGGGGCGTGCCCTCGATCTTCTGGGCAACGGGGAAACGACGGGAGCCGCCCGGGCAGCCCGCTGACTCACCCCCGTCGCGCCGAACCCACGAACGCCTCCCAGGTCCGCCCGGCTCCCTCGGGGTCCAGGGCCTCGTGATCACCGCAGTCGAGCCGCAGCTCCGCGTCGCCGAACGCCGCATCCACGAACGCGCAGTGATGCGGACGCTCCGGATCCGCATGGACCCC
>JBJHBX010000733.1:0-1670 GCA_050485725.1 Gemmatimonadales bacterium
GTCCTGGCCACCGTGCTGTGCATCGCCTTGCCCTGCACGGGAGCCGACCCCCTTGCGACCGACACGATCGGGGCCGCCGCGCCCGCCCCCCGGGCAGGCTGGCAACTCGCCGGTGTGCCCGCGCTGGCCTTCGACTCGGACGAGGGCTTCGGCTACGGCGTGGCCCTCGAACTCTACCGCTACGGAGGGCTCGACGACGCGGGAGTCGAGGGACGCGACACCCCGTACCTGGCCACGATCCAGCCGCAGCTCGGCGCCTCCACGCGGGGAAGGCGGAATGCCTCGCTCTTCGTCGACGTTCCCCGGCTCGCGCGGACGGGGTGGCGCTTCACCGGCAACGCGGGCTACGAACGCCACCCGGCCATTCCGTGGTACGGCGTTGGAAACGATGCGACCTGGGAGCGCGACCGCTCGGGTCCCGACGGCTCGGACCCGCACTTCCACCGCTTCGGCCGGTCCCGCATCCGCATCATGGGCGACGTACAGCGCCCCCTCGACGCCCGGGGGCAGGTGCGCCTCCTCGTGGGCGCCGGCACCGCCCGGGTTTCGATCGATCCCGAGGCCCCGGAACGGGGAACGACCCTCCTCCTCGAGGAGCTGGCGGGGGCCGGGACCACGGCGCCCGAGGGCTGGGCTCACCACCTCCGCCTGGGGCTGGTCCGCGACACCCGCGATCGGGAGATCGGCCCCTCGCGGGGCGCCTGGAGCGATGTCGTCGTGCAGGGGGTGACCGGCTCAGGGAACGAGAGCGGAGCCTTCCTGCGCTGGACCCTCACGGACCGTCGCTACCTCGGCATCCACCCCCGGGTGGTCCTCGCGAACCGGCTCCTGGTCCAGGGGGTCTCGGGCTCGCCCCCCTTCCACGAGCTGCAGGTGATCCAGTCCACCTTCCGCCCCGAGGAGGGACTCGGCGGGGGTAGAACGCTGCGCGGCATTCCGAAGAACCGGTTCGCGGGCAAGGGCGTCTTCCTGTGGAACGCCGAGCTTCGCTGGCAGGCCGCCCGCGGCGTGGTCCGGGGCCGACCGATGCGGCTCGTCCTGTCGGGGTTCGTGGACCAGGGACGTGTCTGGAGCGGTGCACCCGTGCCCATGGAGTTCCTGAGCGACCTTCACCGGGGGGTCGGAGGGGGCGCGCGGATCGGGCTCGGCGAAAGCTTCCTGGTGGCCGTCGACGTCGGGCGCTCCACCGAGTCCGCCGCCGCGATCTACATGGGGCTCGGCTACCTCTTCTGAAGCCGCCTGCTCGCCCATGGCCGCCCCGGGGTGGCTGTCCCCGCGGATCCGTCATAGCATTCTCCGGCGCCCCCGAGACTCCTCGACCCCGACCCCCGGTGACCCATGTCCACGACCGCAGACTTCATCGCCTTCGTGCTCGACCAGGTCGAGCCCCGCGGCTGGCTCACCGCGAGGAAGATGTTCGGGGAGTATGCGCTCTACGCCAATGAGCGCGTGGTGGCCCTCGCCTGTGACGACCGCCTCTTCGTGAAACCCACCGAGTCCGGGCGGGCCTTCATCGGCGAACCCGCCGAGGCCTCGCCCTACCCGGGCGCGAAGCCCCACTTCCTGGTGGAGGACCGGATCGAGGACCGGGAGTGGCTGAGCGAGCTTCTCCGCATCACCGCGGCCCAGGTCCCGCTCCCGAAGCCCCGCAAGCGCAAGACCGACTGAGG
>JBJHBX010000734.1:0-1670 GCA_050485725.1 Gemmatimonadales bacterium
CCTCCCGCCAGAAGGGCCGGACGGTCAGGAGGTCCAGGCCCTGATCGACGGCGATGGAACCGAGGAACGATCCGTCGGTGTCGAAGATCTCGACGGTCCGGGGCTCACCCCGGGCCCGGCTGGGTTCAACCCACACCCTCCCCTCGTCGTCCAGGTGGAAGGTGACGAAGGCCGGTTTCACGGGGGGCGAAGAAAAGTCGCCCTCGATGGTGGCGCCCTCGCCTGCCGAGGTGGCCACCATTTCTCGCAGGAAGGCCTCCGCCGAGTCCGCCTC
Source organism: Gemmatimonadales bacterium (assembly GCA_050485725.1). Lineage (GTDB taxonomy): Bacteria > Gemmatimonadota > Gemmatimonadetes > Longimicrobiales > Gaopeijiaceae > SKNW01. Next base: position 275 of record JBJHBX010000734.1, read on the forward strand.
GATCCGGGAGACGGGGACTGGATCATGCGCACGCCGGATGATGCGAACCGTGTCGCCCTCCAGGGTCTGCTGAACAAACCGCATCTCGTGCCCCATGGCCGACCAGAGGTATCCCCTGGGGTCGAATCGCCACTGCAGCCGAGGCCGGAAGGGCGCGACGGCAGAGAGGACCATGTTCCCCTGGGCATTTCGGGCCCGAACCGATTCCACCTCGGCGGTGGGTACGGCGAACCGGTCGAGCAGCGCCCCATCGGCCGCGACTTCCACGAGCTCGTCGGGCCCGGCGACATCGAGGAGCCGTCCCCGGTCGTCGAATCCGGTGGGCCAGGGCCATGCCATGAAGCCCAGGGCACGGGGCCAGGAGGTGACGAACTCGGCTTCGGCATCCAGGACCGAGTAACGCCCGTTCCCGGAGTCAACAATCCAGATCCGACCGTCGGGCGCAAGGGCGAGCCCCACCGGGGTCTGGAACTCGCCAGGTCCACCTCCCCGGCCTCCGACGGTTCTCAGGTGTGTCCCCTGCGCGTCGAAGATCCGGAGTTCGCGGGCCTGGTTGTCGAGGACCAGGATCCTCCCCTGGGCGTCCTCGGCCAGCGCGGCCACGTTTCCGAAGAGTTCCGGCCCGTCTGCGGTCGCGCTGCCCAGAACCACTTCGGGCACGAGCGTCCAGCCGTCCTCGACACCCCACATCCCATGGGACGCGCTCGTGACCTGGACGACCCCCCCGGCCAGGGTGTCCACCACCACGCCGGCCGGAACCCCGCGGCCGTCGCCACCCCCGCACGCCGCCACCAGGCTGGCGCCGAAGAGGGCCAGTGCGGAACGGGCCGGGGCGGCTGGGAGGCCGCCGCGATCGCGGCTCCCCTTCGTCCGGGAGGATGGGCTGCGGACCGGCGAGATCATGGCGTCCCTCCCGGTCCCTGGAGGAGGGCTTCGATCTCCGAAAGGCGAAGTCGGATCGCCTCGATGTGGTGCCCTCGCAGCGTCTCGGCCTCGTGTGCCGCCAGCTCCTCGGCGAGCTGCCGACTCCGGGCATCCAGGGTGAGGGTGTGCTCCTCCAGGGCTTTCCGTACTCCGTTGAGCTCGGTGCCAAGCGCCAGCTCGGCACGCCGCTCCTCCAGGAGCACGAGCGTCCGTTCATGATCGCGCAGCCGGGACCGGCTTCCCTCGTCCCAGCCCTCGGACTCGGCCCGTTCCCGGATGCGCGTCACTTCGCCTTGCAGGCGGCGGGTCGCTTCCTGGAGGCGCTGGGGCTCGGCCTCGAGTCGGGTCACCGCCCCTTCGAGGCGCGGACCAGTGGCCTCGAGGCGCTCCTGGTGGTCCACGAGCCTCAGCCCGAGCTCCTCGATGCGAACGAGCTCGTCTTCCAGCCGATGCCGCTCGGCCTGGAGGAGGA
>JBJHBX010000735.1:0-1656 GCA_050485725.1 Gemmatimonadales bacterium
CTGGCGGCCATTGCGCTCCCCTACGTGGAGCTCCTCGGAAGCCCGCACCACGCGCTGGCGGTCTCGGCCGAGACCCTCGTCGGATCGCTGGCCCGCGGCACGGCGACCTTCGCGCCCACCACCCACCTGAGGCTCCGGGGCGCCTTCACGCGGTTCGAGGATGATCCCGGGCGGGCACTTTTCCACGATGCACGCCGACGTTCCACGGTCGAGGCCGACCTCTTCGTTCGCCCCTTCCCCTCCCGGTCGCGCGTTTCGGGCAACCTCTCCGTGGTGCGCGAGGCCTTCGATCCGTGGACGACCACGCGCACCCGGGCACTCCTGGTCCGGGACGGGTCCGGTCGCCGATACGAGGCAGGTGTGGAGCTCCGGCAGATGGACGTGGCCGGGTCCGAAACCGAGATCCGGCCCCTGGGGTCGGTGACCGGGACCACCTTCCGCAGGAGCTGGTACCGGGCCGAGGTGGAGTTCGAGGAGCAGGGCCGGTTGCATCGGGCCCTTCTCCGAGTGGCCACGCCGGTCCTGGGTGTCCACCGGATGGAGCTGGGCGCTCGATGGAGCCGGCGCTCGACCGCGGAGTTCGTCCTCGGCTTCTCGGCCGACTTCGGAGGCATGCGGTCGACCTCGCAGGTCACCGCGACCCCGGAGGGCCTCGGCCGCGGCTACCAGTACGTGCAGGGGACGGTGCTCTGGGACGAGGCCAGCGCTCGCGTCAGGGCGGGCAACATGCCCCGGGTCGAGCGGAGCGGTGTGGCGGGAGTGGTCTACCTCGACGAGAACGGGAACGGGCACAGGGACCCGGGCGAGCCCGGTCTCGAGGGGGTCCGCGTGATCATCGAGGGACGGTCCGTGACTACTGGCGCCGACGGGCACTACTACCTCGACGACCTGGTTCCCTGGGAGTCCACCCGCATCAGCGTTCAGCAAACCTCGCTCCCGCACCCCCTCTGGACCCCCGCGGTCGGTTCCGTCGACGTTCCGCTCGCCCCTTCTTCGGTCCGGCGGGTCGACCTGGGCGTCGTGCGAGGAGGCGAGGTCCGGGGCCGAATCGTCCGGGCGGGGCCCGATGGGCGGGACCAGGGGGTGCCCGGGGTGCCGATCCTGCTCATCGACCTGAAGCACCCGGAGCGAACCGTCGAGGTGCCGACCTTCTCCGACGGGACCTTCTATGCCATGGGGATCCGCCCGGGGGGGTACGAGATCCGCGTCACGCCGGGCTCCCTTCGGGGACTCGGGCTGGAGCCCGACTTCCCCCGCAGGGCGGTGGTCATCGATCCCGCTGGCGGAAACGGGGGGAGAGAGATCATCATTCGGCTCGTCCCGACCCGGCCCCCCCCACCCTGACCCCTCCGTGAGCCAGACCCTTCTCCTGGTGGACGATGATCCCGCGATCCTCCACTCGGTGGGGAGGTTCCTGGACCGTCTCGGGTACGAGGTCCTGACGGAGGCCACGGGGGAGGGCGCGGTCCAGGCGTTCGATGCCCACGACCCCGACCTGGTGATCCTGGACCTCCGCCTTCCCGATGCGGAGGACCTCTCGGTACTCGAGGCACTGCGCCGGCGGGATGCCACGGTCGTGCTCCTGACCGGCCACGGGAACATCGACGTGGCGGTGGAGGCCATGCGCCTCGGCGCCGAGAACTTCCTGACGAAGCC
>JBJHBX010000736.1:0-1655 GCA_050485725.1 Gemmatimonadales bacterium
AGGGGGCGGCCCGGACGTCGACGTCGCTGGACATGGGTTCCTCCCGCGGGGGCAGGAAGCGCCCGTGCGCCCGCGGCCTGGTGTGGGATGCCGCGCCTGGCGCCGGACCGGGTCCTGGGCGACCGGGCCCGCGGCCCCGGGACCTCCTGCCCGTCGACCCCGGCTCCGCACCTTCAAGATCGCGGTTCGCCATCGGGCGCGACAGGCCCGGGGCCCCGTTCGTCAGGGGTGAGATGCGGCTCGATCTCGACCATGCGCGCCTCGGCGTCGCGCTCGCCCAGGTCGATCAGCCTGCCCACGTAGCGCGGCTCGAAGAGGACGAAGGAAAGCAGGTCGGGGCTCCGCGTCCGGCCGGTCCCGAGACCTCGCACCAGGAAACGGAAGAAGCGCGGAAGGTCGATCTCGAAGTCGGCCGCGAGGCGGCCCAGGTCCAGCGAGGGGCGCAGGTGAACGATGTCGACGACGCGGAGGTCGCCCCGGTCCTCCGGGGGGAGCCGCGAGAGGAGCCGGTTGGTCTGCTCGACCCGCCAGGTGTCCTGGTCCAGCAGGTCCAGGAAGACCGCGTTCATCAGCTGACCCGCGACCTGGGCCGGCGGAGGGTACCCCTCCACCTGGGGGCGCTCCTCCTCCTCGAGCGTCCGGTCGAAGCGTGTCGAGATGGCCAGGATCCGGTCGGCGCCCAGGTGGAGCGCCGGCGACAGGGGCGCCGAGAGGCGGATCCCCCCGTCGCCGTACCATTCGCTTCCCAGCTGCACCGCCGGAAAGAGGAGGGGAAGGGCGGCGGAGGCCATCACGTGGTCCACCGTGATGCGCTCGACCCGGGCGCGCCGCAGCGGCCGCTCCCACGGCTCGACGCCCGGCTCCCCCTCGACCCAGGTCACCGAGCGACCCGTCGTGTAGGACGAGGTGCTGAGCGCCAGGGCCCGCAGGCGCCCGGCCTCCACGTTGGCCCGGATGCCCTCGATGGGAAGGTCCGCCCCCCGCGGGGTGCCGAGCTCCACGCGGAGAAGCCGCCGAAGGGGCTCGGTGTCCACGAGGCTCCTGAGTTCACCCGGCCCCCGGATCCAGCCGCCGGTCGCGAGCTGGAGGCCCCAGCGGACGAGGTTCCTGGCCAGGTACGGGGAGTCGACGCGGAACACGTCGTCGGTACGGAGCCCTTGCCACAGGCGACAGAGGTCCTCCACCGCCTCGGCGAAGGTGCCCGGGTGCGCCGACAGGTGAACCGCGTTGATCGCGCCCGCCGACACGCCGGTAATGACGGGCACGTGCAGTTCCGGGAAGCGCCGGGCAATGGCCCGAAGCATTCCGACCTGGTACGCGGCGCGGGCGCCACCACCACCCATGACCAGGGCGAGCCCCCCGGTCCGGCTCCGGGCGGTCGGCGGGGCGGCCGCCGACGGTGCGCTCGACGCAGTCTCGGAGGGATGATCCTCGTCGACGGGTCGCTGGTTCGTGCGGGGACGATGGGTCATCCAGGGGCGGGGTCGAGATGGTCTCCGATCGCGGCGTCTCCGAGGGGCCGGGAGCATGCAGCGGGGAAGGGCGGCCCGATCAGCGGAGCGAGATGCCACCGCGATGCCGCGTCCGCGTCACGGTTCCCGCTCGCCTCACCCGCCTCACTCGGCCTCGGGTGCCATGTTACCCCCGAACCACCC
>JBJHBX010000737.1:0-1645 GCA_050485725.1 Gemmatimonadales bacterium
GCCCGCGCGCTGGCGGCGGCGCTCGCGAACCTGGGCGTGGAACCGGGCGACCGGGTCGCCATCATCCTGCCGGCGCGCGCCGAGTTCGTGCAGTCGCTCTTCGCGCTCTCGAAGCTGGGGGCGGTGGCGGTGCCGCTGGACCCGCGCCTCACCGTGCCCGAGCTCCGGTACCTCCTCCGCCACTCGGAGGCGGTGGCGGCGATCACGGTGGAGCGATTCGCCGGCGTCGACTTCATCGAACTCTTCGAGGGGCTCCTTCCAACGCTTCCCGAGCTCCAGTACCTGGTCACGGTGGGCGAGGAGGACCTCTGGTACGACGACCGGATCTTCCAGTTCGAGGACATCCTCTCGTCCGGGAAGGGGCGCGCCTTCCCGGACCGCGAGCCGGTCGCACCCGACGCGGTGGCGGCGCTCCTCTACACCTCGGGCGCCTCGGGGAAGCCGAAGGCCGTGGAGCTGACACACCGGGGGCTGCTGGCGGCGGCGGGGGGCGCGGTCTCGGCGCTGGGGCTCCGCCGCGAGGACCGCGTCATCGGCGTGACCGCCCTCTTCCACGTCTTCGCGCTGGGACCCGGCATTCTCGGCTCCCTGCTGACCGGGAGCGCGCTGATCCTCCAGGAGCAGTTCGAGGCCGAGGAGGCGCTGGACCTGGTCGAGGCGCTGGGGGCCACCGTGCACTACGGGGTCCCCACCGTCTTCGCGTCCGAGCTTCGCGCGCAGGAACGCCGCCCCCGCGACCTCTCGTCGCTCCGCCTGGGGGTCGTGGCCGGAGCGCCGATGCTCGAGGAGCTCCGGGCCCGGGTCGTGGCGGAGCTCTGTCCCGAGCTCCTGACGGCGTACTCGCTCACCGAGACCTCGTCGGTCCTGGCCATGACGCGCCCCTCCGACCCCGAGGCGAAGCGGAAGCTCACGGTGGGGCGGCCGGTGGCGGGGACCGAGGTCCGGGTCGTCGAGCGGGCCGACGCCGGAGAGGGAGACGAGGCGACCGAGCCGTCGTATTCGGCGCTCCCGGTGGAGAGCCTCGGCGAGATCGCGGTCCGGGGTCCGGGGGTCATGCGGGGGTACTACCGGCAGCCGAAGGAGACGGCCCGGAGCTTCACCGCCGACGGGTTCCTGCTGACCGGTGACCTGGGAATCGTCGACGAGGAGGGATACCTCCATTTGGTGGGGCGCCGCAGAGACGTTATCTTGCGCAGCGGTTCCAACGTGCACCCGGGCGAGATCGAGGACCGGCTCCACCAGCATCCGGCAGTCGAGGAAGTGGCGGTGATCGGGATTCGGGACGAACTCCTGGGTGAGGCCATCTGCGCCGCCGTCGTGGCGGTGGAGGGGGCCATCGTGAACGGCGACGAACTCCGGAGCTGGTGCGGCGAGACCCTCGCCGACCACAAGATCCCGGACTTCGTCCGCTTTCTCGATGCCCTCCCGATGACCGGAACCGGCAAGCTCCGGCGGGTCGAGCTCGCGCGCCTCCTCGAGGCCGCGGGCCCATCCGACCGGACCTGAAGCCCCGCGCGGCCCCCCCGCCCCGCACCCCTGCGACACGTCGGTCCGGACACTCCGGCCCGCCCCGCGGGGTCCGGAAGGGGAGGCTCGCGGCCCACATTTCCGAACAGCTGCGAACCCTGAACCCCATTTCATGAAC
>JBJHBX010000738.1:0-1638 GCA_050485725.1 Gemmatimonadales bacterium
AGCGGGCCACGGCGCGGGAGGGGGGCATCGTGGCCGACGGCAGGGACATGGGCACCGTCGTCTTTCCCGATGCCGAGGTGAAGGTCTTCCTCGTGGCCGACCTCGCCGAGCGCGCGCGGCGGCGCCTCGCCGAGACGCGGGAGTCCGTCGGGGAGGCTGCGCCCGGGGGCGGGGAGCCCGACCCCTCCGAACTCGACGCCGAGGCCGGGCGGCTGGCGAGGCGGGACCGCGACGATTCGAACCGCGCCGTGGCCCCCCTCCGTGCCGCGCCCGACGCCATTCAACTCGATACGACCCGCCTGACCTTCGAGGACCAGGTGGACCGGGTCGTCGAACTGGTCCGGGGGCGCATGAACCTCCGAAGGCAGCCTTGACCGCGCGTTTGCATCTCCCCTACATTATTCGTTCTCTATTCGATCCTCCTCCCACTGCCGGTCCGTCTCACGGCTCCGGCGGGTGACGGGGAGGTCGGGGCCCCGCCGCGAGCACGTGTTCGCCGGCGCGGAGCACCCGCACCACGACCAGGGCCCCGGCGCCCGCAGACCCTGACCGGACGCATCCGGCCTGCCCCTCGCGGGGCGCGGCCCTCCGGCGACCGCCAGGCTGAGACCCCACGCTTCCCATGACCGACCAGACCCAGGACCCCACCTCCGACGACGTCTCGAGCGAGCTCGAGGCCATTGCCGGAGACGCCACCACCGTCGTGGCGGTCGACCCCGCCGAGCTCGAGAAGGCTCCGCCCCGGGTCGGCACGCACACCGGCATCTCGCCCGAGCTCTCGATGGACCCCTACGGGGAGGAAGAGCTCGACATGTCGCGGGACGACTTCGAGTCGATGCTCTCCGACTTCGCCGGCGACTTCCAGGTCGTCCGCGAGGGTGAGATCGTCTCGGCCCGCATCCTGAAGATCACGCCGGGTGCCGTGATCCTGGAGTTCGGGTTCAAGTCCGAGGGCGCGGTGCCCCTCGACGAGTTCAAGAACCCCGAGGAGCTGACGGTCGGGGACGAGGTCGACGTTCTCCTCGAGTCGCTCGAGGATGACGACGGGGTCGTGGTGCTCTCGAAGCGGAAGGCCGACTTCCTCCGCGTCTGGGAGAAGATCAAGGCGGCCCACGAGGAGGATCGTCCGGTCAAGGGCGTCCTGGCCCGGAAGATCAAGGGCGGCGTGACGGTGGACCTGATGGGGGTGGATGCCTTCCTCCCCGGGTCGCAGATCGCCCTTCGCCGGGTGCCGAACATCGAGGACCTGATCGGCGAGACCTACGAGTTCAAGATCATCAAGCTGAACAAGCGTCGGCGGAACATCGTCGTGTCGCGCCGCGTGATCCTCGAGGCCGAGCGCGAGGGTAAGCGGGCCACGCTGGTCAAGGAGCTCATCGTGGGCCAGGTCCGCGAGGGCACGGTGAAGAACATCACCGACTTCGGTGCCTTCATCGACCTGGGCGGGCTCGACGGACTCCTCCACATCACCGACATGTCGTGGGGCCGGGTGGGTCACCCCTCCGAGGTCGTGGCCATCGGCCAGGCCCTCGACGTGAAGGTCCTGGACATCGACTGGGACCGCGAGCGGATCTCGCTGGGGCTGAAGCAGCTCCTCCCCTACCCGTGGACCGAGATCGACCGGAAGTACCCCGTGGG
>JBJHBX010000739.1:0-1638 GCA_050485725.1 Gemmatimonadales bacterium
GCGAACCCGACGGGCATAGGGGCGATAGAGTGCGAAACTCGCCGCCGTCGAGGGCCCGAGGTCCAGCAGGGTCAGCGCGCCGCCGGCCTCGATCCCGTCGAAGAGGGCCGCGAGACCGGGTGCCGCGCCCTCCTGTCCGGGGTCCTCGGGCGGTTCGCTCGAGGGCTCGGAGGCGGGAGCCGTGCGTGTCCGCTGACCGAACCAGGTCATTCGCGGGCCCCGGGCTCAGGGCTTCGAGGATGACCCCGACGCGAGCTTCTCCCTCGCGCGGCCCCCCGGTCCGGTCGCGTCGTCCGACGACTTCGCGGCCGTTTCCGTGGCCGGCGCGCCGGCGCTGCTGGACGAAGCCGGGGCCGCCGCTGCGCTGGTCGTGGCACCCGCCGAGGATCGGCCCCCATCCTTCCGCCCCATCCGCTCTTCGGGATCGCCCATGTCGACCCCGCCGCGGAACCGGGCGCCGTCCTCGAGAACCAGGCGGGGTGCGCTGATGTCGCCTTCCACCCGGGCAGAGCTGCGCAGCACCACCTGCTCCTCGGCGCTCAGGTTCCCCTTCACGCGGCCCTCGATGGTCAGGACCCGTGCCACGACATCGGCCTTCACGTCGCCCTCGGATCCCACGGTCACGGCGTGTTGCCTCAGGTCGATCGAACCTTCGATACGGCCCTGGATCAGCAGGTCCTCGTCACCGGTCACCTCGCCCCGGATCGTGATCGAGCGTCCGATGGTGGCGCGTTCCCCTCCGGACCGGGCCCTCGCTCCCGGGCGCTCGGCCGCGGGGTCCGCAGCACGGGGCTCCGGCGTCTCCTGCTGGTCGTCTCGCTTCCACATGGGCATCTCCCTTGGTTCGGCGCCCTCCCGGACCGCGGCGGCGGATCCGGGCTACGGCGCGGTTCGGCGGTCGAATCCCGGCAGGGTCCCCGGTCGACCGGAGGACCCGACACGCGCGGGGCGCCGGAATGGCAGGGGAGACAGGCCGCACATGCGACCGGAAGAGGGGGAACGGAATAGTGGGACGACGGCCCGCGCGCGTCAATCGAGGCCCCCCGGGGCCGCGGCGGGGAAGGGACCCGGTGCGTGGCCGGATCGGAAGGGGTTTGCCCCCTGATGCGGGGCGTCGCAACTTTCGCGTTCACTGAGGTCGGGGGGCCAGGGTCGGCCCGCCCGAGCTGCCGACCCCCGCGTCCCCGCGAGATCCATGCAGAACGGTACCACCCGCCCCCTCGCATCCCCCTCCGGGATCCTGCTTTTCGGTCTGCTCGGTGCCCTCTTCGGCGTGAGCGGGGCGGAGGCCCAGATCTCCGAGGCCGAGTTCCACGAGCGGCGTGCGGCGCTGACCGCCACAGAGGGTGACGGCGTGCTGGTGGCGCTCGGGAGCCGGGGCGGGCGCCTCGGACACCTCTCCTTCCAGTACCTGACCGGGCTCGACGAGACCCGGTCGGTCCTCGTCGTGGAACGCCGGGGTGACCGGGTCGAGGCGACCCTCTTCCCCGATCCGGCCGATGGGGAGATCCGCTGGGCCGACGGCCGTGCCTTCGAGGGAGCGGTCGAAGGCGCCGACGGAGCCGCCGGGGGCTTCCGGGTCCTTCCCATGGAACGGTTCGAGGGCGAGCTCGCTGCCGCCCTGGCTCGCCACGGCGC
>JBJHBX010000740.1:0-1637 GCA_050485725.1 Gemmatimonadales bacterium
CCAGCACACCCCGCAAACCCCGGCCGACGAGGCCCGGGCGCTCCTCGCACTGGCCACCCGCGTCCTGGCGCTCCGCCCCGGTGACCCCGCCCATCAGGAGGTGGCGGCCCACCTCCGGGCGGCCGCCGATGCCCTGGAGGGACCGGCGGCCGACCGGGCAGGGGTGCAGCCACCCCTGCAAGCGGCCGCGGCGGGGGTGGCGGAGCTCCTCCGGGCGAGGCTCGCTCCCGCCCCGGCCACCGGAGCACCCGCTCCGCTCCGGCGACTCGACGGCCTCCTGGCCCGCGAGCTCGCCGACCTGCCCGTCGCGGCGCCTCCCGGCGGGGAGCCATGACCCTTCCCCGGCTCCTGCGCGGCCTCGCGGTGGCCATCGTCCTCCTGGCCCTCCTCGACCCGGCGCTGACGTCGACGCGACGGAGCGACACCGTGGTGGCGGTCGTGGCAACGGGTGTGTACGACGCGGCTTCCGGGGCATCGCGCGGCGGGGGCCTCCCGGCGGAGGTGGCGGCCGCCCTGTCCCGATCCATGGTGGCGGTCCACGGGCCCTGGGCCGGGGCCTCGGCCACCGTGCTTGTGGGCGACGGGTGGCCCGAAGGGTTTGATGCGCTTCCCGGCCCGGTCTTCCGCGTTCTCGCCGGTGGGTCCCGAGCCCGGCACCGGATCGTCGGGCTGCAGATGCCGCATCGGGTGCCCGCCCATGCGGCGGTTCCGGTCGAGCTCGTCCTCGAGGCAGGCGGGGAAGGGGCCCCCGGCGACTTCGAAATCCGTTCGGGTGGGCTCGTGCTGGCCACGCTGACCCCGGCCCCCGCAGGCAACCCGGGCTTCTTCCGCGCCGGGGCGGAGTTCGTCCCCCCGGGCCAGGGCCCCATCGTGGTCGAGGTGGCGCCGGCCGGCGGGGCGCGGGACGGGGCGGGAGCAGAGCCATGGAGCCGGGCAGGGGACGGGGCGACGGGTGGCGGCCCCGGGGTGCGCCGCGTCGTGCACGTCGAGGACCTGCGCTGGCAGGTCCTCTTCCTCGACACGCGACCGAACTGGGGCTCCACCTTCGTCCGGCGTGCCCTCGAGGAGGACCCCCGGTTCGAGCTGTCGGGCAGAGTCGAGACCTCGCCGGGCCTCGCCACGACCTTCGGGAGCCCCCCGGCCTCCCTCGCCCCCCCGGGCGCCCTCGACCCGTGGGAAGTGGTCGTGGTCGGGGCCCCCGACGGGCTGACCGCGACCCAGGTGGCGGCTCTCGAGGGTTGGGTCGGGGACCGGGGGGGCGCACTCGTGCTCCTTCCCGACCGGCTGGAGCCCGGCACCCCCACCCCTGCCCCCTGGGGCGACCTGGCGCAGATCGCGGCCTGGGAGCGAAGGGTCGACGACGCCGAGGTTCCGCTGGAGCGGGTCGGGCGCGTCCCGGCGCAGCTGGCCGGGTCCGACCCACCCCCTCTCTTCCTGGCCCGGGAGCTCGGCTGGCCGCGGGCACTTCCTCCGGGCGCCGTCGCCCTCGCCACGGACGACCTGGGCGCACCCGTGATCTGGCGGCGTCCGCTGGGAAGCGGCAACGTGGTCGTGAGCGGTGCCCTCGATGCCTGGCGCTTCCGGGACCCGGACCGCTCGCGCTTCGAGCCCGCATGGCGCGAGCTGCTCGCCGAACT
>JBJHBX010000741.1:0-1635 GCA_050485725.1 Gemmatimonadales bacterium
CCCATCCGCCCGTTCTCCGGCCGACGGGTCCCCCGCGCCACCCGGCGCCCGGCCCGACCCTCCGCCGGGCCCATCGAACGCCGCGAGCGCTCCGTCCAGCTCCGCCAGCGCTTCCCCCGGCCGGCCGGCCCGCAGGAGGAGGACCCCGAGTCGGAGGCCGGTAGGTACCGGTGGAGCGCCCCCTGCCAGGGCGGCCCGGTACTCGTGCTCCGCATCCTCGAGCATCCCCGCCCGCTCGAGCGCGATCGCCACCTCCACCCGGTGCAGGGCATCGGCGGGAGCCGCGCCGACCGCCTCCGGGTCGCCGGTCCCGGCCTCGTGCACGTACCCCGCCTTCAGCAGGCCGAAGAGCCCTTGGAGGACGTCGAACTCCACCAGCCCGGACTCCTCGATGAGCTCCGCGACCGTCCGGGTGCCATCGATGAACTCGATCAGCCTTCGCTGCGCGCGGCTCAGCTCGGCGGACTCGATCCCGGACGCATCCTGCTCGAGGCGATAGACGAGGGCGTCCGAGGGGATCCGCTCCCGGATGACGGAGAGCTCGTCCACGCGACGCGCCCCCTCGAGCAGGAGATTCTCGACCGGGATCGCCACCTGCACCCCCTCCCCCTCGGCCGGGGTGCGATCCGGCTCGAAGTGGAAGGTCCCCTCATCCCAGGTGAAGAGGTGGTACACGGCCTCCTCCACCTGGAGGGCCACGAACCGCTGCAGGTCTTCCTCGGACAGGCTTCCCTGCTCGACCAGGATGCGCCCGATCCGCTCGCGCGGACGCTGCCCCTGCTCCTTCGAGGCCGCACGGAGGTCATCCCGGGTGACGAGACCGTTCCGCACGAGGAGCTCGCCCAGCCGATCCGGACGGTTGAGGACGGTCGCGTGGACCACTCTCCCCTGGTCCAGAAAGACGTACCCCAGGTTCGACGTGCGGGAGAGGGTGAGGCACCCCGTCTTGCGCCCCATGGAGAGGAGCTGGCAGAGGTCCGCCATCCCGAGCTCGGACAGGCTCCCCTCAACGGCCATGGGCCCTCTCCATCGCGACGGTCGTCTGCGGTTCGAGCCACCTCATCCGAGCGACTCCGGAAGGTGGACCAGGTCCTCGACCGCCGGCCAGTCCCACACCACCTTCTCCGGCGGAGGAAAGTCCGCACCGCGGGAGGAGGGGTGGGGTGCGGGGGAGGGGTCGGACCCCGCGGGTGACGAGGGCGTGGGAGGTTCGGCGGCAGGGGACGCGGCCACCTCGCTCGCCACCCCCGCCGGAAGATCCAGCACGAGCCCGCCCTCGAAGCGCGAGAGGAGTCGCACATCCACCCCTTCCACCTGGCCCGGGGGCCGATCCGAGGCCAGGACAAGCCGCCCCCCGCCCCGGGTGAGCGCCTCGAAGAGGTGGAAGAACTCGTCCTGCGCGCGCTCCGTGTCTCCCAGCCGCTCCACGCCGTGCAGGAGGAGGAGGTCCACGGACCACCACCGTTCCCGCCAGGCCGGCGACACCCCCTCCGAGAGGGCGCGGATCAGGTCGCTCGCGAACTCCTCCACCGAGACGAGCGCCACCCGGCCGGCCGGGTGCAGTTCGAGCCACCGCCGACCCACCGCGCCAAGAAAGGCCAGGGCGTCCGCCTCCGTCCCCACCTTCAGGAAGAG
>JBJHBX010000742.1:0-1635 GCA_050485725.1 Gemmatimonadales bacterium
GGGGAGGCGGGCCCCTGGAGTTCTCGGCACCCCGCGCCCTCGCGGCAGGAGAGGATGCGAACGATGTCTGGGTCTACGAGGCGGGCCGGCACGTGCTCGTGCGCATCGGGGACCCCGATGGCTGGGAGGAGCTTCAGCTTCCCCGCGACAGCCTGCCCTCGAACACGCTCGTCTCCCTCGATGACGCGGGCATCCTGGGACCACGGCCGTGGTTCGCCCGGGCGGGCGACGGCTTCCTCGTGGCGCGGTCGCGCGAGAACGCCTACGCCGGACCCGACATGTGGCGCGCCGAGCTGGTGCATCTGGGCGCGCCCGGTGGGGACGCCCCGGCGGGGGTCGCCCCGGGGGGCACCCCTCGCACCGCCTTCGCGGTGGGGACGCTCGTGGGGGACCCGGGCGGCCGCTACGGTCCGGGGCGGCTCCTCGAGCCCCACCCGCTCTGGGCCCACTGCTCCGACGGCACCCTCGTGCTCTACGATCCGCTCCGGAACGCGCTCAGGCGGTTCGATGCGGCGGGCGGCGAGGCGACGCCCCTTCCCCTTCCCCCCGAGCGCGCGGCCCGCATCACCCCGGAGCGCGTGGTCGACCTGGGGTACCGCTTCGAGGTCGCGCACCCGGGGCCGAACATGCCCGCCGACAGCGCGGAGCTCCGCCGCCAGGTCGAGGCGCAGCTCGCCCCGGTGGTCGACGATGCGGCCAGGGTCTTCCCCGAGTACAGCCAGCTCCACTGCGCGAGCCCCGGCGTCTACTGGCTCAGGCCCTTCGCCCTCGATGAAGGGGTGATCGGAAGGGGCCGCGACTGGATCCGGATCGAGGCCGAGGGCGGCATGACCTTCTACCGGTTTCCTGCGCGCTTCGAGCCCTACCGCTTCGTGGGTCCTGTGGCCTGGGGGGTGCTCCTCGGCGGCTTCGACGTGCCGTACGTGGCGAGGCTTGAGGTGAGGTAGGGGCCTGTTGACGCGATGTCGGTTCTTGGTGCGGCCACCTGCGTTTTCAAGGGGTGCGCAGAACCGACGCCGCTTCCGCTGAACACGCACCGCGCGGCCCCCGGGAACCTGCTTCCCGTCCTTCGCTACCTCGAACGGGTGGTGATCCTCCTGCGCGCTTCCGCCCCACCTGACCGCGGACATGAACCGGCAGGCCACGCTCGCCTGCTGTGGCGGGGCGTACGTGTTCCGGTACAATCGCAGCCGCAGCCTCCAGAACGGTCCCTGACGGGGGCGGGGGGTGCCGGAAGCCCTGCAGGCGGCAAGCGCAGGGACTTGCTATACGCATAGGCAAGGCTCTGCAATTGCCCCTCCGGGCTCGGGCGCCGTCCCCCCGCGGCTTCGGCTCAGGTCGAGGAAATGACCTCGAAGTGCCGGCCCACGTGCCCGATCACGAACCGACTGTCGGTAACCGATTTCGAGCTGAAGTAGATGCGAAGGCACCGCCGGGGGTTGTACGTAGCGCCCAGGGCGATGTGCTCGAAGCACTCCACGCCCTCACCCCCCTCCAGGTGGAAGAGGTACTGCGCCCGGAGGCGCTCCGGAGTGGAAGAAGCGATTCCGCCGCGGTAGTCGACTCCAAAAGCCTCGAAGGCCTCCTTGAGCCCGGTGCCCAGTGCACCCTCCTGCCGGCGCCGTGACACGATGG
>JBJHBX010000743.1:0-1625 GCA_050485725.1 Gemmatimonadales bacterium
TCCGTTCTGACGGGGCACCGTGCCGGCCCGCGCCCCGCGCCCCGCGCCGCCAGGCACCGCCCTCCGCCGGCACTCCCGCGCTACCGGTCCTCGCCCCCGTCCCGCCCGGCGGCGCCCCACCCACCCGCCTGCTTGACGTCTGTGCATGACCTGTGTATGCATCATACATGGCCACGAAGACGATCTCCCTCGACCTGGAAGCCTACCACGCCCTTCTCAGGCGGAAGGGCCCGGGGCAGTCCTTCTCCGACGTGGTGAAGGAGCACTTCGGCAGCTCGAGCTCGGGCGCCACCCTGCTGTCGGCGCTCGGCCGGATGGCCCGCGACGGCGCCCTCCCCTCGGAAGCGGCCCTCGACGAGGTCGACGGCGTCGTTTCGGCCCGGGTGGACTCACCCGCGCGGGCTCCGGCCCTTTGAGCACGCCGCTCCGGATCCACCTGGACACGAGCTTCCTCGTGGACCTGCTCCGCGAAGCCCGCAGGGGAAGTCCGGGTCCGGCCACCGGGTTCCTCGAGGCGCACCGCGAGACCCCCCTCGCGATTTCGGCGATGGTGGCGTGCGAGCTCGAGGCGGGGGTGGCGTGCGCGCGGGACCCGGAAGCGGAGCGTGCGGCCCTGTCGCGGCTCCTCTCCGCCTTGGAGCTCGTCG
The DNA here is from genome assembly GCA_050485725.1 of Gemmatimonadales bacterium. Lineage (GTDB taxonomy): Bacteria > Gemmatimonadota > Gemmatimonadetes > Longimicrobiales > Gaopeijiaceae > SKNW01. The sequence continues at coordinate 648 of JBJHBX010000743.1, forward strand.
GGATCGCCGCGGGCTTCCCGGAGCGCTACGGCGCCCTCTTCGGAGAGCTGCGCGCCAGGGGCGAGTCGGTGGCGACCATGGACCTCCTGATCGCTACCTGCGCGCTCCTCGAGGGGGCCGCCCTCGTGACCCGGAACGTCCGGGACTTCGAGCGCGTCCCGGGGCTCAGGGTCCTGCGCTACTGACGCGCGGCGTCAGGCACCGCCGCCTGCCGGCACCGCCGCGCTACCGGTCCTCGCCCCCGTCCCTCCCGGCGGCGCGCCGCGCGATTCCCAGCGCCTCGCTCGTTCCGGCCCCGATCCCCGCATCTCCCCAGTACCCCACGGTCACGAAGCGGAACCCCTGTTCCAGGCGGGCCTCGACGTTTCCGGCGCTCGTCGTGATCCCGCAGGGCACGTCGTGCCGCAGGCAGGCGTCGAGCACCCGGTCGATGGCCGCCACCACCTCGGGGTGATTTCCGGGAAGGCCGTACTGGAGCGCCAGGTCGGCCGGCCCGATGAAGATCGCCCCCACCCCCGGCACGGAGATGATCTCCTCGATGTTGTCGACGCCGAGCGGGCTCTCGATCTGGAGCACGGCCACGAGGTCACCGCGGGGGTTCAGGGGCCAGGTGTCGGCGCGGTTCCGGTAGTCGGGGACCCCCCAGAGCCACGAGGCAATGCCCGGCGAGGAGCCCCGCTGCCCCGCCGGCTCCATGATCTCGGACCCCCGGGGCTGCGGGTAGCGCATGGCCTGGATCACGGCGAGGGCCTCGTCGCGGGTGTCCACGAAGGGGACCATGATCCCGAACGCCCCCATGTCGAGCACCTGCTTGATGGCCCACTGCATGGGCTCCCGGCCGTTCATGGGGACGCGCACGATGGGGGTCACGCGCATCTGCGGATGCCCCTGCGCCGCCACCGTCCGCACGTCCTGCATTCCCAGCAGGAAGATGCGGAGCGTCTCCATGTCGAAGGGCGAGTGCTCCATGTCGATGAA
>JBJHBX010000744.1:0-1623 GCA_050485725.1 Gemmatimonadales bacterium
CCGCACGGCGAACTCGCTTCCATCACGACGCTTGATCCGGATCTCGCCGCCCTTCCGGGCCTCGTCGAGAAGGCGTGCCAACTGCTGGCGTGCTTCGGAATACGTGCAGACCTTCACGGCTCATACCTCCAGGACTTCGATACCCAGCGTGGAAACCGCGGGTCCCGTCCTCCGCTTCGACCTGGGGCGGGCTCGGTTCGCATCTCGCGGATGGAGCCCTCCGAGCTCCCACCCACGTCCCGTGGGGGGCCCTTGGAATCCGGACCTTCATCAGGGCTCCCGCCACACCCGCCGCATCCCCCAGCGGACCCGTTCCACCGCGGTCATCAGCACGAGGGCGGCCATGACCCAGACAAGGGTGAGGCTCCAGGCGGGAAGAAGAAGGATCAGCGCGTAGAGCACCACGGTCTCGAACCCCTCCAGGAGCCCCCGGGGAAGAGGCGCCGAGGTGAAGTCGGTCCGGTTCCCGGGATCCGCACGCTCCGACGGGCGCACGGCGGCTTCCCGGGCCAGGAGCCCTGACAGGTACCCCCACGACACCGCGTTCAGGTAGAAGGTGGAAAGGAGGACCGCCACCGCCATCCACCATGCCGCCGTCCCGTGGTGGGCTGCGAGGGCGAGGGGCACGGCCGCATACCCCGCCGTGTCCAGCACGATGTCGAGGTAGCCGCCCATGGGCGACTCTGACCCCTCGATGCGCGCAACCACCCCGTCGAGGCCGTCGACCACCCGCCCGCCGAGCCAGAGCGCGAGCGCCACACCGAAGGCGCCCCGCCAGGCGGCGCCCGCGGCACCCAGCGTCAGCGCGAACCCCGCCAGCGTGAGGGCGGTCGGAGACACCCGCCCCGCCAGCCCCCGCGCCACCGGGCCGAGCACGCGTTCCTTGACGGGCCGGATCCGATCGTCGAGCATGTCGCGAAGCTACCCAGCGGACCCGCACCCGGTCCACGCGACCCCGCGGGCTCCACGAGCACCCCCCGCAGGCACCTGCGCATCTCACCCCGGCCTCGCACCGCCATGCCCCGCATCGCAGAACGGACCCCCGCCTTCCTTCCGGCCCCCCGTCGGCGCGCCCTCGTGGCCTCGGGGCTCGCGCTCGTCCTGGCGGCGTGCGGCGGCACCGACGCCCCCGCCGGGACGCCGCAGGCAGAGGCCGAACATCGGCCCGCGGCCGCACCTCCGCTCGTTCCTGCGCCCTGGGACCTCGCCGTTCATGGCGCGCGGATCGTGGACGGGAGCGGCGAAGCGGCCTTCGAGGGCGGCCTTCTCGTAGCCGACGGTCGCATTGTCTACGTGGGCCCCCTCGACCCCGACACCCTCGTGGCCGAGCTCGAGGGCGCCGAGGTGGTGGATGCCATGGGACGGGTGCTTGCGCCGGGCTACATCGACGCCCATGCCCACGGTGATCCCCTCGAGACCCCGGGCTTCCCGAACTTCCTGGCCCAGGGCGTGACCACCATCGTCCTGGGCATGGATGGCGGAAGCCCCACCGCCGCCGACCTCCCGGGGGTCATGCGCGGCACCGATGCCCTCGGTCCCTGGACCAACGTGGCCTGGCTCGCGGGCCACGGTTCGCTCCGGCAGGAGTCCCCCCTGGGGTTCGGGGCCCCGAACCCCGCCGGG
>JBJHBX010000745.1:0-1620 GCA_050485725.1 Gemmatimonadales bacterium
GAGCAGGATCGCCGCGTGCTCGAAGAGGGTGAAGGGGCGGCGCGGGGCGGCGGCCCTGCGCTCCGACCGTGCGTCCCGGAATCCTGCCATCAGCGCCCCACCTCGAGCCCCGCCGCGACGGACCGGAGCGCCTCGAGCGCCCTGTCGCGGTGCACCGGGGTCAGGTGCAGATGAGAGAAGCGTGCGAGCTCGAAGAGCGTAATCAGCTCGCGAAGCGGGGCCGGCCGGAGGCGAAGGGCGCCGAGCACGCGGTGCAGGTGCTCGGTCGGACCCTCGTGCTCCCAGCGGCCCTGACCGACGTCGTCGAGGGCCAGCAGCAGGTGCGCGTAGGCGCCCCGGATGGCGGTGTTCGGGTCGGGGTCCACGAGCATCCCCTCGATTCCGGCGTGCACCGCCCCCTGCACGGCCGCCCTCTCGCGGTCCAGGGGCTGGCGGCGTTCCTCCCCGGCCTCCTCTTCCTTCCGGCCATACCGGTACCAGAGGGCGGCCGTGCCGAGCATCCCCAGGAGCAGCAGAAGCCCGGTTCGGAGCGAGATCCCGACGCCCCGGGTGGAACCGGCGCCTTCGGCCGCGTCGTCCGGATCCGCCGGTGGCTCGCCGGCCAGGACCCCCAGGTCGAACCAGCGGCTCATTCCCCAGGGGGTGCGGAAGACCCCCTCGCCCGGGGCCTCCATGCGACCCAGCTCCATGCCGCGCTCTTCCAGCGGCTGCATTCCGCCGGCCGAAAGCACCGCCAGGATGAGCGTGGCGGTGCAGATGACGGCCAGGGGGAAGCCGGCGCGCATCCGGTCCTCGAAGGACTCCGCTCCACCGCTTCCGCCACTCCCACCTCGCCGGGGGCCGGCTCGCCGCCCGGTGGCCGCGTAGACCGCAAGCCCCACGAACCCGAGCACGAGAAAGGGAAGGACCTCGAAGAGGAGGCGGAAGAAGCCCGCGCTCCCCCCGTCCCAGAACTCGGGAAGCGGTGCCCCGCGGGTCGCCACCGCCAGAAGGCTCGCCGCACCGATGAAGGCCACCACCGGCCCGGCTCCGGAGCCCGGACGCAGGGACCCGGGCGCGGCCGCAGGCGGGTCGCGGCGCTCGGCATCGACGGGTCCCGAGGGGGTGGACATGGCGGCGGGCGTTTCCGGGGATGCGAAGGAGGGGGATCGGGCGCAGTTCGCGGTCGAGGCCCCGGGTCGGGGCCCGGCCAACATGCCGAGGCCGACCGGGTGACGCAACGCGATTCCGAGGAACACCCTCCCCTGCCCGCTGCCCGCCCGGAGCGCCCCTCGCCCCGCATTCCAGGCCCCTGCACAGCCCTTGACAACTTTTCTTGTCAAGCATACCGTGGGAGCCATGATCCGTGTCATCGAAGACCCCGCTGCCGCGACTGTGGCCCTCGACCCCGTGCGCAGCCTGCTTCTGTCCGAGCTCCGGGAACCGGCCTCGGCGGCGGCGCTCGCGGGCCGGGTGGGGCTGTCTCGCCAGAAGGTGAACTACCACCTGCGCGCCCTCGAGTCGCATGGCCTCGTGAAACCGGCCGGCGAGCGGAGATGGGGCGGCCTGACCGAGCGCCACATGGTGGCGACCGCTTCGGCCTACGTCGTGTCTCCTGCGGCGCTGGGGCCCGTGGCCGCA
>JBJHBX010000746.1:0-1617 GCA_050485725.1 Gemmatimonadales bacterium
CGCGAGGCGGATCGAGTCGAGACGATGGACAAGATCCGGCGCCTCACCGCCGAGCACATGATCCTTGCCAAGCGGGTGGCGTCGCACGTCCACTCCTTCATCGAGATCGACTTCACCGCCATCGACCGCGTTCGTGCGGCGAACAAGGCGAAGTGGGCCGAGCAGGGCGCCCGGGTCAGCTACACCGCGTTCGTCGCGTGGGCCGTCTCCCGCGCGCTCCGCGAGTTCCCGAACCTGAACGCCACGGCCTCCGGGAACAACATCATCTATCGGGGGAACGTCAACGTCGGCATTGCCGTCGACCTCGATCCGGGGCTCATCGTGCCGGTCATCCGTGATGCGGACGGACTCTCCCTGGTCGGGATCGGACGGAAGGTGGTGGACCTGGCCGAACGCGCCCGGACCCGGAAGCTCGGGCCCGACGAGATCATGGGCGCGACCTTCTCGATCACGAACCCCGGGGTGCTGGGCACCCTCGTCGGCCTCCCCGTGATCCCGAAGGGCACGGCCGCGATCCTCGGTACCGGCGCCATCGAGAAGCGTGTCGTGGCGGTCACCGATCCCGACACCGGGACCGACTCCATTGCCATTCGCAAGCGCTCGATCTTCTCCCTCGGCTACGACCACCGGATCGTCGACGGCGCCGATTCGGCCCGGTTCCTGGCCCGCCTCAAGGAGATGATGGAGAGCTTCCCCGAGGACGCCTGACGCACGTGGGAGGTGCCACCCGAACCGGGAGACCCGGACGTGGTCCGCCACGCCCCCGGGTCTCCCGGTTCGCGTTTCGTGGGGGTGCAACGCGATGAACCCTTCAACTTCGCCTCTTGAAGTCCTGCGCATCCCGAGCCTCCCCTACGCCGAGGGGCTGGCGCTCCAGGATGCGTGGGTTCGGATGCGCAGGGGAGGGGAGATTCCCGACCGCCTCCTGCTACCCGAGCATCCCCACGTCATCACCGAGGGGACGGGCACCCGGAGCGAGCACCTCCTTCGCACGACGGAGGAACTGGCGGCCCTGGGCATCGCTCGACACCGGGCGGGCAGAGGCGGGGACGTGACGTACCACGGTCCCGGGCAGATCGTGGGGTATCCGGTGCTCGATCTGAAGCCCGCGGCCGGGCGCCGGGACCGCCGTGACCTGCACCGCTACCTGAGAGAGCTCGAGGGGGTGCTCATCGACGTCCTCGCCGACTGGGGGATCGAGGGCACCCGCTCTCCGGGAATGACCGGGGTCTGGACCCCCGGGGGGAAAGTCGCGGCGATCGGCGTGCGCGTCTCGTCCGGATGGATCACCTCGCATGGCTTCGCGCTGAACCTCTCCACCGACCTCTCCTTCTTCGAGACGATCGTGCCCTGCGGAATCCGCGATCGGGAAGTCACCTCGATCGAGCGAATCCTGGGCTGGACACCGGGGAGGAAGGAGGTGGAGGACCGGATCGTGCACCACTTCAGCACCCGGTTCGAATGTGTCGCCGTCGAACTTCCCACCGAGGGCCCCGGGGCCGCGGGCTCAGCCGCCGGGACCTCCTGACCCGCGGGGGGGCGCCGACTCGAGGAAGTCCAGGTAGCGGCCGTGCGCATCGCGTTCGCGCTCGAGCCATTCCTCGAAGGAGGACGGGA
>JBJHBX010000747.1:0-1609 GCA_050485725.1 Gemmatimonadales bacterium
CGTCACATCGCCCCGTGGGTGCGCGCCCTGGTCCTTCGTCAGCGATCCAGCGGCCGGGAACCCCTGAGCTCCGCATCGACCTCGCGCCCCAGGCGCGCCACGATCTCCGGGAGCGCCGCGACATCGGACGCATCGGTTCGGAAATTCACGATGCATGCCCGGAGCAGGTAGCGCCCCTGGACGACGGCGTTCGACACGAACGCCTCGCCCGAACGCTGGACTCGCTCGAGGAGCGCCTCGTTCAGGCGGTCCAGGTAGCCGGCTGCGTCGTCGCCTTCGGGGTCGAGGCCGCCAGGCACGAAGCGGAAGGTGTTGATGCTGAGCCCCTGCGTGACCGCTTCCAGCTCCGGATGCGCCTGGACCCGAGCGTGGAGCTCCCGGCTTAGCCGGATGTCGTCGCCGAGCATCTGCACGTACCCGGCGCGGCCGGCCTGCCGGAGCGCCAGCCAGACCTTGAGCCCCCGGAACCCCCGGGAGTTCTGCGGCCCCATGGCCATGTAGTTCACCGGGCCCTGGTCGAAGTGGTAGTAGGCAGGAGAGTACGAGAAGGCGGCGGCCAGGCGACCCGGCTCGCGGACGAGAACGCACCCGGCCTCGAGGGGCGCGTAGAGCCACTTGTGCGGGTCCACCGCCAGCGAGTCGGCGAGGGCGATGGCCTCGAGATCGCGGGGTGTGCCGGGAACGGCGGCCGCGAGGGCCCCGTAGGCACCGTCCACGTGAAACCACGCTCCGAACTCGCGGCAGAGGGCGGCGATCTCGAAGAGGGGATCGACCGCGCCTGTGCTGACCGTGCCTGCGGTGCCGACCACCATCAGGGGCCTGTTCCCTGCGGCGCGGTCGGACTCGAGCGCGGCCCGGAGCGCCCGCGTCTCCAGTCGCTGGTCCGGAGCGGTGGGGATCCAGCGGATCGCGTTGGTGCCGAGCCCCCCGAGGTCGGCGGCCTTCTGCAGCCAGGTGTGGGCCTCTTCCGAGGCATACACGCGGAGCCTTCCGCCTCCGGCACCTTCCACGCCCTCCGTGCGGATCTCGGGGACGGCGGCGGCACGGGCGGCGAGGAAGCCGACCATGTTCGCCATGTTGCCCCCGCTCACGAAGAGCCCCTCGGACCCCTGCGGGTACCCGAGCAGCTCCGCGATCCATCGGACGGCCTGCCCCTCGATCTCGCTGGCCATCGGGGAGAGCCGCCAGGCGCCGACGTTGGGGTTCACGGCAGCGGCAAGGAGGTCGCCGAGCATGCCGATCGGTGCCGGCGATGCGGTGATGTAGCCGAAGAAGCGGGGATGGCCGTTCAGGAGCGAGTGATCCATGAGGAGGCGGGCCGCGTCGCGGAGAACCACGCTCGCATCGGTGCCCCCTTCCGGGAGACCCCCCTCGGCGCCGAGGACCGCCCGGAGCGCTTCGGGTGAGGCGTCCGGCACCACCGGGCGGTCCGGCAGCGAGGCCAGGAAGTCGGCGATCGTGTCGACGAGGTCGTGGCCTGCTTTCCGGAACGCTTCCGGCGGCAGGGCAACGGGCGCGGCGCGGGGCTCGGTCATGGGGTCGGGGTCCGGGGCTGGGGAAGGGGAGTGGCGGCACCGGCTGGGTGCCACCCGGCTCGGAGCCGTTGCAC
>JBJHBX010000748.1:0-1601 GCA_050485725.1 Gemmatimonadales bacterium
GTGGTCCTGGTGGATCGCCGCCCCCGCGCGGGAGGGATGTGGGTCGACACCTACGACCACGTCCGCCTTCATCAGCCGCATCCGTTCTTCACCGCCGGGAACATCGGTTGGACCATCGGCAGGGAACGGGCGCACCTCGCGACCAAGGATGAGGTGCTGGATCACCTGCACCACTGCGTGGAGGTCATCGGGCGACGCCTCAAGGTCACCGAGCTGTTCGGGTTCGAGTTCGAAGGTGCGGAAGAGGTCGACGGGGTGGTGCGCATCACCTGCAGCTCAGCTGAACACGGCAAGGTCGCGTTCAAGGCCGATCGACTCATCAAGGCGTATGGCCAGAGGGTCGAGGCGAACGCACCGCTCGAGCTGTCGAGCCCACGCGTCCGGTCCGTCTCACCGGACCGGTTCGACCTGCGGGGGCCGGAGATGCGGGCCAGCAATACGCCCGTGTGGGTCGTCGGGGGCGGGAAGACGGGACTGGACACGGCCCATGCGCTCATCACCGCGCAGCCCGACAGGGAGGTCAACCTGATCGCCGGTCCCGGTACGCTGTTCATGAGCCGGGATCACATGTTCCCGACCGGCCTGCGACGATGGTATCGGGGCGAGCTCCCCAGCTCGATCTTCCAGGCCATGGCGCGCATGTTCGATGGCACGAACGAGGCCGAGGTCATGGACTGGTTCCGTGACAGCCACGGGATCGCGCTCACGCCCGAGACCGGGAACTTCCTCGGGGCAATCCTCTCGGAGTCGGAGAAGAACACCATTTCCGCCGGCCTGGACCAGGTCGTGATGGACTATCTCGAGGACGTGGTCGACGCGAATGGAGGCGTCGGTCTGGTACTCCGATCCGGGGCCACGATCCCCTCTGCGCCGGGGAGCTGGTTCATCAACTGCACCGGGTCGCTGGTTCGCGCCGAGCACCCGTACGAGCCGTATGCGTCGGCCACAGGCAGGGTCCTTTCGATCCAGAACCGATCGGTGCCGATCCCCCTTCCGCTGGGAGGCGCGGGCGCATACTTCCTCACCCACCTGCTCTTCCTCGGCAAGCTGGCCCAGGTTCCCCTGTACGCGATGGATCTCGAGGAGATGCGCCGGAGGGCCCCACAGTACGCAATGGTCGCCGGGATGAGTTCGCTTCATTTCCACAACCTCGGCCTGATCGCGGAGGCACTTCCGGTGCGGCAGTTCATGAAGGTGATCTCCCGGTATGGGCTCGACCTCGACCGCTGGTTTCCACTCCCACGGCGGCTTCAGGCATCGGCGGCGCTCATGCGTTCCCTGAGGCGCGACCGCGAGCATCACAGGCGCACGCTGGACACGATCGCGGAACGGTTCGGTGTTCGCTGTGGGCCGGTCGCCGGGACGCCGATTTGGCACTGATGGCTCCTCGGCAGTTCCGATGTGCCCACGCGCATTCCCATGGACGAAGAGAACGAGTCCTGCGCAGCCGAACGCTACCTCGAGGCCTTGGCCACTCCGGATGAGGCCCGAGTTGCGTGCCCGCGCCAACGGCGGCATCATGACGTTGCTGGCGCCGGTCGGCCCCGGCTCGCCCGGTAACCGGCGTCCCCTCCCGGCCGCCTCGAATCGCCCGTCCACCC
>JBJHBX010000749.1:0-1597 GCA_050485725.1 Gemmatimonadales bacterium
CCGCCACCCGCTGACGAATCCCGAGACGCGACAACCTCCCGCCCCCCGCACCCATGTCCCGCCCACTCCAGCGGCTCCGCGAGCGAAAGCTCTTCCAGTGGGGCGTCGCGTACCTCGCGGGTGCCTGGCTCCTCCTGCAGGTGCTGGACCTGCTCTCCGCGACCTACGGCTGGCCTGCGTTCGTCATGCGGTCGATGCCGGTCCTGCTCGTGGCCGGGTTCTTCGCGACCCTCGTCCTTGCATGGTACCACGGCGAACAGGGGCGGCAGCGCGTCACCGGCCCCGAGCTCCTGGCGCTGACATCCATTCTGCTCGTGGCGGGGCTGGCCGTGGCCTGGGTCCAGCGCGATCCGGGCACCGAGCCGGTGGTCGTGGCCGGCACCACCGTGGATCCACGCTCCGTCGCAGTGCTGCCCTTCGATGACCCCACCGTCGACACCGAGGGGCCCGACTACTTCGGCGAGGGCGTGGCTGAAGAGATCCTGGACGCGCTGGCCCGGGTTCCGGGAATCCGGGTCGCGGCGCGCACGTCGGCGTTCAACCTCCGGGAACGGGGTGCTCCGGTCCCCGATATCGCACGCGAGCTCGGCGTCGCGACCGTTCTCGCGGGAAGCGTCCGCAGGTCCGGCGACCGACTTCGCGTGACCGCCCGGCTCCTGGACGCGGCGGGCACCGTGCTCTGGTCGCAATCCTTCGACGGCACGCCGGAGGATGTCTTCGCGGTGCAAGGCGAGATCGCGCAGAGCGTGGCCGGAGCACTCAGGGTGCAGCTTGGCTCCGGGGCCGGGGGGAGCACGACCCTGGAATTGCCAAGCGCCACGGCCCATGACCTCTTTCTCCAGGGGCTCTTCTACTGGAACCGCCGCACGACGCTGCACCTTCGGCGAGCCATCGACCTCTTCGACCAGGCGCTCCGGATCGAGCCGAACTATGCGCGGGCCCACGCCGGCCTGGCGCTGGCCTGGTCGGTCATCCACCTCAATGCTCCGGAAATCCGGCCCGCGGAGGCGCTCGCCCGGGCCGAGTCAGCGGCGCGGCGCGCGCTGGAACTGGACCCTCAACTCGCGGAAGCCTACACCGCGCTCGGGTACACCTACCACTGGCTCTGGCGGACGGACGAAGCACTCGAGGCCCTCGAGCGCGCCGTGGCGCTCAACCCGAACAGCTCGGGCGCGCGCCAGTGGTATGGCGAGGTCCTCGCGCAGTCCGGACGGTCTGCGGAAGCCGAAGCCCAGCTCCGGCACGCCGTCGCACTCGATCCGCTCTCCCTCGCCGCACATGGCAATCTCGGGCTCGTCCTGCTCTTCAGCGGTCGCACGCGCGATGCGCTGGCCCAGATCCACGCGACCCTTCGCATGGACCCGGCCTTCGCCTTCCCCCTCCTCCTGCTCCACCGGGTGGCCCTGCACCTTGGGGATTTCGACGAGGCGCGCAGCACCGGCCGGCGCTGGGCCGAGGTGACCGGCGACGTGAACGCCGAGGATCTGGTCACCCTGGTGGACGCGATCGAGGATCCCGCCCGACGGAGCGCGGGTGAGGCCGTGCTCGCCCGCTGGCGCCGCTCCGCTGCACCGCCCTGGATCGACGTGGCCTTCTA
>JBJHBX010000750.1:0-1596 GCA_050485725.1 Gemmatimonadales bacterium
GTGGGCGCCGGCTCTTCCAGTGGACCTTCGCCTACGTGGCGGGGGCCTGGATCCTCCTCGAGCTGACCGACTTCCTGGTCGAGATGTTCGAGGGGCCCGCGTTCGTGACGCGTGCGCTCCTCACCGCGCTGGCCTTCGGGCTGCTGGCTGCGACGGTCGTGGCCTGGCATCACGGCGAGAAGGGGCGGCAGCAGGTTACCCGGCCCGAGGTCGCGTTTCTCACGGCCATCGGCGTGGTGGGGCTCCTCGTGACCGGCAGGGTCGTCGCGGTCGGAATTGGCGAAGCCGGCGTTGCCGGCACGGAAGGTCTTCGCGCTCCCCTGGCGCGCACCGCCGTCGCCGAAGCCATGATCGGCGACCCCCGCGAGGCCCAGCTGGCCATTGCGGTGCTCCCCTTCCTGAACCTCGATCCCGCCACGGGGGATCCGGCGAGCGCACCCGACGACGCGTTCTCGGATGGCGTGACCGAGGACATCATCCACGAGCTGAGCCTCGTGCCCGGGCTCCGGGTCATCAGCCGCACCTCGACGGCGCGCTATCGGGGGAGCGAACTGGGCGTGCTCGAGATCGGTCGCGAGCTCGACGTGGACCTGGTGCTCGAGGGGAGTGCACGACGGGTCGGGAACCAGGCCAGGATCGTCGCGCAGCTCATCGATGCCCGGACCGACGAGCACCTCTGGTCCGGCTCGTGGGACCGCGACCTCGAGGACATTCTCCGCGTTCAGTCGGAGGTGGCGGACGAGATCGCGCGGGCCCTCCCCACGGTGCTGGGGATCCAGGTCGCGGATGAGGGGTCGAGGGTCCGCGTGGCCCGTGCCGACGTCGATCCCGAGGCCTACGACGCCTTCGTGCACGGCCGGCGCCTGATCCGGAGCGGGGATGCGGAGGCGATGGAGGAGGGCGCCCGGCTGCTGGCCTCTGCCGTGCAGCGCGATCCGAACCTCGAGCCCGCTTTCGTGGCCATGGCCGAGCTCCTCGTGCCGCAGGCGCCTGGTACGCCCCCGCAGCTCGGGGAGGGCGTTGCGGAGGCGCTCCCCCGCATCCGAACCTTGGTGCGCCGGACGCTCGACGACGCTTCCGCCGCCGGTGCGGAGGGCGTGTCCCGGGTCACGTGGCGGGTGGCGCTCGACGACGGCGACCCGGCCCGGGTCGAGGCGGAGCTTCGACAGGCCCTCGCCCGCAATCCGAACGATGCCGACGCACGGCGCTGGTACGGCGCCTTCCTGGCCCGCCAGGGGCGGCCCGGGGAGGCGCTCGAACAGCTCAGCATCGCCCGGGCCGTGGACCCCGCCTCTCCGGCCCTCGAGGCCATGGTGGGCTCGGTCCAGCTGATGGCGGGCGACGAGGGGGCAGCCGTCTTCGCCTTCGGCCGCGCCGCCGAGCTCGATCCCGACCATGTGGGGTTCCGTGTTGACCAGGCCGTGGCGCTCGGACTCGCCGGCCAGGTCGAGCGGGGCCTCGCCCAGCTCGAAGCGCTTCCACAGGGCGCGGCAGAGCGCCCGCAGGTGCTGGGCGCGCAGGGATTTCTCCTGGCACGTGCCGGGCGGGCGGACGAGGCCCGGGCGGTCCTCGCACGGGTCGAGGCGGAGCCCGAAG
>JBJHBX010000751.1:0-1594 GCA_050485725.1 Gemmatimonadales bacterium
GGGGTCCGCGTCGACCAGGTCCTCGCCTTCCGGGACATCTTCCAGGCGCCCGATCGCGAACGGCCGGCGCCCCCGGAACTCCCGCTCGAGGAGGTCGAACCGGTCGTGGCCGCCGCGGCCGTGAAGGTCGTGGCCATGCGCCGGGAAGAGGGCACGCGGCTCGCCGAGGACCTCCTGGGCCGCCTGCGACTCATGGAGTCGGAGGTCACGGCCATCGAGGCCGCCGCCCCGGGTCGGCTCGAGCGGGAACGCGACCGCGTGAGGGATGCAGTGACCCGGCTCCTTCCCGATGGGGTCCCGGTCGACGAGGACCGCGTCGCCCGGGAGATCGCCCATCTCGCGGAGCGCTGGGACATCCACGAAGAGGTCGTGCGCTTCCGTTCCCACCTCGCCATGTTCCGGGACACCGTTTCGGGCGGGGGAACCGACGGCGTGGGGAAGCGGCTCGGCTTCATCGTCCAGGAGATCCTGCGCGAGGCGAACACGATGGGCTCGAAGGCGAACGATGCCGGGATCGCCCGGGCCGTCGTGGCCCTGAAGGAGGACATCGAGAGGGTGCGCGAACAGATCGAGAACGTGGAATGATCACGGGGCTCCCCTACCGACCCTGTCCCCTCGTTCTCGCCGCGCCGAGCGGGACCGGCAAGACGACGATTGCCCATGCGCTCGTGGAACGCTTCTCGCGGTTCACCTTCTCGGTCTCCGCGACCACCCGTCCGCCCCGTGGCGACGAGAAGGATGGCGTGGACTACGATTTCCTCTCCCGCGATGCATTCGAACGGATGATCGAGCGGGGGGGGCTCGTCGAGTGGGCGGAGGTGCACGGCAACCTGTACGGCACCCCCCGCCGGAACCTCGAGGCGGCGGCCGCCCGGGGAGAGCACGTGGTCCTGGACATCGACGTGCAGGGCGCGCGACAGATCCGGGAGCGGGTACCCGAGGCCGTCCTGATGTTCGTGTTCCCCCCCTCGGCGGAAGCGCTCTGGGGGCGACTGACGGCCCGGGGAACCGAACCGATGGACGAGGTGCGTCGCCGGCTGACCGCGGCAAGCGCGGAACTCGCCGAGGCGCAGCATTTCGACTACATCGTCGTGAACGACGATCTCGACCGGGCCATTTCGCGGGTCCGGGCCATCGTGGAGGCCGAGAGCCATCGGCCTTCGCGCGCGCTGGACCTCGCCGGAGAAGTGGCCCGACTCCGGCGGGAGATCGACCAGGTCGTGGACAGGGCCATCGAACGCGGAGCTTCGGCACCCGCGCGGGGGTAGGACGACCCCGTTCCGGGCATCTGGCGCTCACCGAACAGCGATCCCAACAGGAAGCGAGAATCCCATGCGTGTCTTCACGCCGAAGGAAGTGGCCCAGTCGACCCAGAGCAAGTACCTGGGTGTGCTCGTGGCCGCCAAGTACACCCGCGAACTCAACGCGCTGCCGCGGGACCTGAAGCCGCTCGGCTCCGAGAAGAAGCTGACGACGCGGTCGCTCGAAGCGCTGACCTCCGGCCAGATCGAGTTCCGGCTCGTGGGACGCCGCCGGCGCGAGGACTGACCCGGTGAGCCGCCGACCGACGCCGGAGCCCGCACCGCCCTGGGAA
>JBJHBX010000752.1:0-1590 GCA_050485725.1 Gemmatimonadales bacterium
CCGGCGGCAGGCATCGAGAGGGTGCCCCGTGTCACGCTTGCCGTCCCCTGGAAGCGGTCCGCGCCTCCCATGGCTTCGACGTAGGCGGCGATCAGCCCGTCGGCGTCGGGCAGATCCTGCGCCACCAACGGGGGGGATGCGAGGGTGAGGGTCCCGGCGGCGAGCAGGGCCGTAGGGAGGATTCGGGTGTGTGGATTCAGCCTTCCGGGCATGGTCTGGGTTCTCCTGGCATGATGTCGAGCGCGGCGGTCGCCACGCCGGGGGTTCAGTTGGACTCCGGTCGGCAAGTCGAGCCGGAGTCGGGCCCGGAAGCGCCTGCGATCCACTCGAGGGCCCGGTCCAGGACCGGGTCGCGGCCCTGGCGGATCGCGTCGAGGGTGGGTGTGGCGTGCGCATCCGGAAGAACGCCGCGCCCCTCGAGCCGGAGCTCGCCGGGGGCGGTGTAGTCGGCGATCACGTGCATCAGCCGATCGCCGTTGGGGAGCGAGATGACCACGGCCGGCAGGGCCTGCCCCGCCGTCACCTCGCCGAAGACCTTCGCACGCCCCAGGGCCTGCATGCCCGCGGCGAAGATCTCCGATGTGCTCGCCGTGAGCGGATCCACGAGAAGGGCCACGGGCCCCGCGTAGGGCGTCACGCGCATGCCGCCAGGCGAGACCCGCTGAGGGTTCACGACGAAGCGGAGGGAGGTGTCCCGGGTCCGCATCACCCCCAGCTCGAGGGCCTCGTCGATGAAGTGGCCCCCGACACCCATGGCCATGGCGCCGAGCCCGCCCGGGTTCCCCCGGAGGTCCAGCACGATTCCCGAGGCGCCGCGGTGCCGGTCCACGGCCTCGGCGAGGGGCGTGTGCATGGCGGGAAACCATGCCGAAAAGCGGATCCATCCGACGGTGCCGCCGCCGGGGAGGGCGATGGCCCGATCCTCGATCTCGACGGGGAGAGGGGGCAGAAAGCCGAAGCGCACGACCTCGCCGGGTGGGGGAACGCGCTCCAGCTCCAGCGACCGCACCTCGCCCCCGGCGTCGATGAACTCGGCCATGACCCTGGTTCCGGCCTCGCCCTGCAGACGAGCGAGGGCCAGCGAGGGAAGGTAGAGGGCACGTGCGTGCTCTGCCGAGCCCGGGCCCGGCGCCCGGGTCGTCGCCGCGGGCGCCCCGGACGGATCCGGGTCGCCGTGGGGAAGGAGGGCGCCCGGGAGCTCGGTGACGTCCCGATCGGCGACGCGGCGGAGCGTCCAGCCGACCCGTACACCGGCCATCTCGGCAGGGCTTCCCTCGCGCACCCTGACCACGGCGAGGTCCCCGTCGACGACCCGCAGGTCGAGGCCGGGGTCCGACTGGCCGCCGGACCCGGGGGCATCGCCCGTGTCTTCTCCGGCCAGTGCGGAGGCTTCCTCCGCCGCGAAGACCCCGAAATGAGAGAGTTCCAGGCGTCCGACCATGTCACGGAGAACCTCCCGGAGCTCCGCGTTCGAGTTGGAGGCCCGGGCCCGCGGCTCGAGCTCGGTGCGGACGGCGACCCAGTCCACCCCACCCATGTCGGGGTCGTAGTGCGTGTTCGCGACCCGGCTCCAGACCGAGTCGAAGGTCA
>JBJHBX010000753.1:0-1589 GCA_050485725.1 Gemmatimonadales bacterium
AGCGGGGCGGGGCCCCCCCCCCCCACGACCGGATCGTGGCCTACATGCAGGAGCTGGCCCGCCTCTCGGACCGGGTGACCTACCAGGAGATCGGCCTCACTCCCGGCATGCGGGTCATGCCGATCATCACGATCACGAGTCCCGGGAACCACGCCCGCCTCGAGGCGATCCGGAGCGCGCACCTGGCCGCCGCCGACCCCTCGACGCCCGAGTCCGAGCTGCCGCCCACGGCCGAGCGGCCGGTCATCGTTCACCTGGGATACGGCGTGCATGGAAACGAGACCTCGTCGAGCGAGGCGGCCATGCTCACCGCGTACTGGCTCACCGCGGGCCGCGCCCCCGAGGTGGTGCAGGCGCTCGAAGAGGGCGTCTTCCACGTCGAGCCGGTGCTCAATCCCGACGGCCGCGACCGCCACACCCACTGGGCCAACATGCACCGCTCCATGGCCCTCGTCGCCGACCCCCTGGACCGCGAGCACAACGAGGCCTGGCCCGGCGGACGGACCAACCACTACTGGTTCGACCTGAACCGCGACTGGCTCCCCCTGGTGCACCCGGAATCGAAGGCCCGCATCGACTTCCACCACGCCTGGAAGCCGAACCTGGTCACCGACTACCACGAGATGGGGACGAACTCCACCTACTTCTTCGAGCCGACGAAGCCGGAGGGATCCTGGAACCCCCTCCTTCCCGAGGCGCTCTACACCGATCTGACCGAGGTCATGGCCCGCTGGTGGGCCGAATCCCTCGACGAGATCGGGGCGCTCTACTTCACGAAGGAGGTCTTCGACAACACCTACCCGGGGTACGGCTCGACCTACCCGAACTTCCTGGGGGGGCTGGGGCTCGTGTTCGAGCAGGCCAGCGCCCGCGGCCACGTTCAGGCGAGCACGCACCTGGGCGAGCTGACCTTCGCCTACACGATCCGGAACCAGGTGCGGACCGGGATCGCCACGGTGGTTGGGGTCGTGCACGAACGGGAGCGGTTCCTGCGCTACCAGCGGGACTTCTTCCTTTCGGAGCTGACGGAGGCCGCCGCACAGCCGGTGCGGGGGTGGGTCTTCGGGGATGCGGAGGATCCGGGGCTCAACCGGGCCTTCCTCGACCTGCTGCTCCGCCATCGCCTCGAGGTCCGGCGGCTCTCGGAGCGCGTGGAGGCGGGCGGGCGGAGCTTCGAGCCGGGCGCCGCCTGGGTCGTGCCCTCGGCGCAGCCGGGTCACCGGCTGGCCCGCTCCATCTTCGAGACCACCGACAGCTACGCCGACTCGGTCTTCTACGACGCCTCGACCTGGACCATGAGCCTGGCGTACGGCATTCCCCACGCGGAGCTCCGGGGCGGCGCGCTCCCGCTCGGAGACCGGATTGACGCCGTGCCCTCGGCGGTGGAGGCGGGGGCGCAGGCCGAGGCGCAGCCGGATCGCCTGCCCGAGGCGCGGGTGGCGTATCTCCTCGACTGGCGCCACCACTTCGCACCCCGCGCGCTCCAGTACCTGCTGGCCCGCGGGGTGCGCGTCGAGGCCGCCTTCGAGCCCTTCACGGCGGCGACCCATGCGGGCGAGCACGCCTTCAGCGCCGGGTCGATCTCGGTA
>JBJHBX010000754.1:0-1585 GCA_050485725.1 Gemmatimonadales bacterium
GACCCCACCCCCGGCCCGGGCTCGGCCAGGGCCACCCACCCCGCGGCGCTGTCGGCCCCCCCCGTGGCGCCCTCGCCCCCGCCCTCGCGCAGGAAGCGCACCGCTTTCCATCCGGTGTGGACCGTCACCCCCTCGGCGCGGAGCCGCCCGGTGAGGAGATCCGAGACCTCCGCATCCTCCCCTGAAAGGATCCTCGGGGACATTTCGAGCATCGTGACCTGGGCCCCGAGCCGCTGGAAGGCCTGCGAGAGTTCGCATCCGATGGGCCCACCCCCGAGCACGAGGAGGCGGCCGGGGTTCTCGCGGAGCTTCCAGAGGGTTTCGGAGGTGAGGTAGCCGGTCTCCTCGATCCCGGGGATCGGCGGCACATGCGGCGCCGCCCCCGTGGCCACCACGATGTTCCGGGTGGTGAGGGTCCGCCCGCCCACCTCCACGCTCCAGGGTCCGGTGATCCGCGCCTCGCCCTGGATCACATCCACCCCCAGCCCCCGGTAGCGCTCCACCGAATCGTGCGGGGCAATGGTCGAGACGACCCGGTGCACCCGGTCCATGACCTGCCCCATGTCGAAGGATGCCGAGGCTGCGGTCGCACCGAGGGCCTCCTGCCGCGCCACATCATGGGCGAAATGGGCGGTGCGGATGAGCGCCTTGGAGGGGACGCACCCCGTGTTCAGGCAGTCGCCCCCCATCTCGCCCTTCTCGATGAGGGTCACGCGGGCCTTCACCGCCGCCGCGATGTACGCTGTGACGAGCCCCGCCGACCCGGCGCCGATGACCACCAGGTTCCGGTCGAAACGCTTCGGCTTCGGCCATCCGCGGAGCACCTTCCGGCGCTTCACCCCCCGGGCGATCCACGTGGCCACGAGGGGGAAGAGGCCGAGGAGGGCGAAGGCCAGGAGGACCGGGGGCGAGAGGATTCCCCCCAGCGAGTCGATTCGCGCGAGCTGGGTGCCGGCGTTCACATAGACCGCCGTGCCCGGGAGCATGCCGAGCTGGGATGCCAGGGCATACGGAAGCACGCGGATCGGGGTCACCGCCAGCGCCAGGTTCACCACGAAGAAGGGGAAGAGGGGGACGAGGCGCACCAGGAAGACGTAGAGGGCGCCATCGCGGCGGATCCCCTCGTTCAGGGTCTCGAGGGCGCCTCCGAAGCGGCGCTGCACCGCATCGCGGAAGAGGAAGCGGCCCACGAGAAAGGCGAGGGTGGCGCCCAGGGTGGAGGCGAAGGAGACGATGACCGTCCCCCAGACGAGGCCGAAGAGCGCACCCCCCAGGAGGGTGAGGACCGCCGCCCCCGGAATGGAGAGCGCCGTGGCCGCAATGTAAACCGCCATGTACGCCGCCACCGTCGTGCCCGGGCGCGCCTCGCGGAAATCGCGGAAGGCGTCGAGCTGACCGCGGAGGTAGTCCAGCGAGAGGAACCGCCCCAGGTCCAGCGCCACGAAGGCGCCCAGGAGGGCGAGGTGCGTGAGGGGGAGCTCGACACCGGCGCGCCGCCCGATCGCATGCAGACCGGAGTCGCCGCTGACCGGCACCGACCCGGCACGCACCAGCTTCATGCCGTTGTAATCGGCCGGATTGTGAC
>JBJHBX010000755.1:0-1577 GCA_050485725.1 Gemmatimonadales bacterium
CGGGGTGCATGACACCGGCGAGCCCTGCACCGTCCCCGTGGGGCTCGAACCCCACCAGGTGAGCGAAGACGGCGCCGTGCACCTCGTGGCCGACGGACGCCCCCTGGAGCCTGCCCGGGTGCGCTACGGCCCCCGCGTGGCACGCTGGATCCGCGAACGCCACCCCGATGGCCGCACCCTGGACGACGGCAGCTACGTGGTCGAGCACCCCATCCTCACCGACGCCTGGATCGTGCGCCGCGTGCTCCAGTACGGCCCCGACGCCGAGCTCCTGGCCCCGCCGCGGCTGCGGGCGGCCGTGCTCGACGCGCTCGGGGTGCACGTTGAGGCGGGGCAAGGCGCCTCCGGCTTCCGTTCGACCGGTTGAAGGCCTTGTCGGGAGTCGGCCCTCCCTTTATGCTTTCCGTTAAGCATCAACCGAGACCGGTCCTCGAAGGAGGCTCCCTTGATCGTCTCCTTCAGGGACAGGGGCACGGAAGACATCTTCAATGGGGAAGACTCGACGGCAGCTCGAAGAACCCTGCCGTCGAACCTGCACGAGAAGGGGGGAAAAACCGTGGATCGCCTGAATTCCGCCGTTTCCCTCCGCTCCCTCTCGCTCCCAGGCCTTCGGCTCGAGAAACTCAAGGGTGATCGAAGGGGATCCTTCTCGATCCGCATCATCGACCAGTACCGGGTCTGCTTCCGGTGGACCGAGACCGGGGCAGAGGATGTCGAGATCGTCGACTACCATTGAGCCCCGCCCCCGAACATCTGCATCGACGTCCGGAAACGGGCCAGAGGAGTGAATCATGCGCCGCCTGCCGAAGAGCCGCCGCCCCGTGACCCCGGGAGAGGTCTTCCACGAGGACTTTCTCGTTCCACTCGGAATCACGCAGAAGGACGCCGCAGCCCGCCTTCACATATCGTATCCGAGGATGAACGAGATCGTGAACGGGAAGCGCACCGTGACGCCGGACACCGCGCTACGCTTCGCGAAATTCACGGATACCGAGCCCGAGTTCTGGCTCAACCTGCAGCAGGCCGTCGACCTCTGGGACGCCCTCCACTCTGATCAGGCGGTCGACCTCGCGGCGATTCAACCGGCGCAGGTCGCCTGACGGCTGGACGGCGTCAGGCCGAAGGCAACCCCTCCGCACCGCCGGGCGCATCCGGCCGCTTCGCGTCGTCTGCAACCTTCGCGTCGCCTGCATCCCCGGCATACTCCGCACCCGCCGCATCCCCCCAGTCCTCCGCCTCGAGCCCGGCGTAGTAGGCCTCGACCCTCTTCCCCTCGTAGAGGTAGCCCCACACGAGTGCCGTCAGCACGAGCGGCGAGAGCGCCATGCCGAGGCCCCCGATCGGGCCCGCGATCTGCGCCCCGGCCACGAAGGAGCCGAGCGTCACGATCACCCCCCACCCCACCGTCAGCGAGCGCGCCCAGGGGCGTTCGGCCCAGAAGCCCCAGGCCGCGGCCAGGAGCAGGCCTCCCATGACCAGGGTCACGAATGCGGCCACCCGGAAGTCCCAGGCGCTCGACAGCACCCGCCCGAACATGACCGTCTGCCCCTGTTCCATGGGGCGCATGGCGAAGAACC
>JBJHBX010000756.1:0-1575 GCA_050485725.1 Gemmatimonadales bacterium
ACCCGAAGGAGCGCCAGCTCGCCGGCCTCGAGCACGATCCGACCCCGGTCGCGGACCGCGCGCTCCCAGCCCTCGAGCGTCTCCCACCTCAGTTCCAGGGGCACCGGGTTCCAGCGCCGGCAGCCCGGGCAGATCTCCCAGAGCCGTCCCTGGCCCGGGTCGTACGCGTGACGACGCCCCGGGGCGGGGGCCTCGGGGACCCCCACGCCCAGGGCGTGATCACAGAAGAGGCAGTGTCTCATGGCACCCGGTACCCCGGGGCCACCGCCGGGTTACTCCTCTACCGCGCCGGCCAGGTCGCGAATCGCGGACGCCAGGGCACGCACCCGCGCGGAATCGGTCGCCCGCGGCGCATCGGCGTCGATGGCAAGGGCCAGGCGAGTCAGCCCCCCGGCCTTCGCGGCCCCCGAGGCGCCCTCGAGACGGTCCAGGTCACCCCGGATCGCCGCGATGCGAGCCGACGCGAGGCCGTTCCCCCGCTCGAGCTGATCCAGGAAGGCACGGGCCACGACGAAGGCCGGGGGCCAGCGCTTCGTGGGCTGCTCCTGGGGGTTGAACTCACCGAAGCGCACGAGGGCTGCCGCGGCCAGCTCATTCTCGGACAGGTGCTCGCTGGGGGTCAGCCGGAGCACGTCCAGCCCCCGGATGATCTCGGCGCCGTAGATGAACCCGTTGTACCAGTAGGTCGACCAGTAGCCGCCGGTCATCAGGCGCTCGTCGGAGATCGGCCCGCGGTCGAAGTAGGCGATCTCGAAGGGGTTCGCCGGGTCGGTGAAGTCGAAGACCGAGACCCCGCCCTGGTACCAGGCCTGCACCTTGATGTCGCGACCGGGGACCGGGACCAGCGAGCCGTTGTGGGCCACGCAGTTCTCCATTTCGGTCTGGGGCGCCGGCATCTTGTAGTAGCTCCGGAACTCCATCTTCCCGTCGACGATCTCGAAGATCGCGTTCGCCCCCCACTCCAGGGGGTCCTCGGCGCGGCAGCGGGGTGAGGTCCCCCCGCCCCACTCGTCGGTGAAGATCACGGTGCGGCCGTCGTTCGAGAAGGTGGCCGAGTGCCAGAATGCGAAGCTCGGATCCTCCACTGCGTCGATCCGGACCGGGTCCCGCGGGTTCGAGATGTCGAAGAGAATGCCGTTCCCGGAGCAGGCCCCGGCGGCGAGCCCGATCTCGGGATACGCGGTGATGTCGTGGCACTGGGCGGTGGGTCGGGAGGTCTGGGTCCCGTCACCATGGTCGCCTCCGGGCCAGAGTCCGTCGATGGCGCCGGTCTCGGGGTCGGCAAAGACGCGGGGCGACCCGATGACCCGGGCCTGAGCAGGATTCGCGAGGGGGACCTCGATCACGTCGATGCTGAAGAAGGAGGTCTCGGGGTTCTCCGGGTCGCGGTCGGGAACGCAGCCGGCCAGTTCCTCGCCGGGGCGTACCTGGCTCGTACCCGAGTTGTAGACGTAGAGCGTGCCCTCGTCCCGCAGATCCCGGACCAGCGTGTGCGTGTGCGAGCCCCGGCAGGTCTGGACCGCCGCCACCTGGACCGGGCTCTGGAGGTTCGAGATGTCGAAGATGCGCACGCCG
>JBJHBX010000757.1:0-1574 GCA_050485725.1 Gemmatimonadales bacterium
ACCCGCCCACGGAGCTGGCGCGCATCGTCCGCCGGAGCGCCTACGTGCTGGGCGTGAAGACGACGGAAGAGGGCGCCGAGGAGCTCGCCCGGCGCTCGCGGGGCACCCCCCGGGTGGCGAACCGGCTACTTCGCCGGGTGCGGGACTACGCCGAGGTGCGAGCCGACGGCATCATCGACGGTGACGTGGCACGCGCCGCCCTCGCGCTCCTCGACGTCGACGAGTACGGCCTCGACGAAATGGATGTGCGCGTGCTGAAGGCGATCCTCGAGAAGTTCGAGGGCGGGCCGGTGGGGCTCGCCTCCCTCGCGGTGGCGCTCGGCGAGGACCAGGAGACGCTCGAGGAGGTCTACGAGCCCTTCCTGATCCAGGAGGGTTTCCTGATGCGAACCGCACGGGGACGCGTCGCCACCCCCCGGACCTGGCGGCGGTTCGGGATCGAGCCTCCCGCCGGCGCCCCCGGGGCCGCCGCGGCCGCCGCGGACCAGCCGGGGCTCTTCGAGGAGGAATGAAGGGGAAGAATCCCCCGGGCCGCTTCACGGGCGCCGGTCGCGGCCGACCCACGGGGGCCCCACGGGGCGCCCCACCGGACGGATCCACGGAGACCCCACCGGGCACCCGACCGGACCCATCCCCCGGCATCGCTCCGGAGCACGCACCGGACCTCACCCGAACCTCGGCCTGGGACTACGCGCTTCCCCCGGAGCTCGTGGCCCGGTACCCGGCGGAGCGCCGTGACCAGTCCCGGCTCCTGGTGGTGCGGCCGGGGGCGCTGAAGGGCGCGGACCCCGCGACGCCATCGCCCTTCGAGCACCGCCGCTTTCCGGAGCTCGCGTCGTACCTGCGCCCCGGCGACCTGCTCGTGCTGAACGAGTCCCGGGTCCTCCCGGTGCGGCTCCTGGGTCGGAAGCCCACTGGCGCCGCCTGCGAGGTCCTGCTCCTGCGCCCCGTCGACGACGCGCTCCTGCGCTGGGAGGCCCTCGTCCGGCCGGGATCGAAGCTCAAGCCGGGGCGCCGGGTCATCGTGGCCGAGGACGAACTGGACGTGGTGATCGAGGCCGGACTCCCGGACGGCGGGCGGGTCGTGCGCCTCGAGGGGCCGGGTGGGGGGGCGCCCGCCGGAGGAGCGGATGGCGCGCTTCGGCGCCACGGTCGCATCCCCCTTCCCCCGTACCTGGAACGCGAAGAGGAGCCCGTCGACCGCGAGCGGTACCAGACCGTCTACGCGCGCACCCCGGGGTCGGTGGCGGCGCCCACGGCGGGGCTCCACTTCACGCCCGAGCTCCTCGACGCGATCGAGGCGGGCGGGGTGGAGATCGCCCGGGTAACGCTCCACGTGGGCCCGGGGACCTTCCGACCCGTCGAGGCCGATGACATCGCGGGGCACCTGATGCACGCCGAGCGCTGGGAGGTTCCGCAGGCCGCGGCCGAGGCCATCGAGCGCACCCGTGCCCGGGGCGGGCGGGTGTGGGCCGTCGGGACGACGGTGGTGCGGACGCTGGAGTCGGCGGTGGCCGAGGACGGGGAGGCGGGCATGGGGGTCGCGGGAGCAGCCGGCGCTGCGCACCCCCGTG
>JBJHBX010000758.1:0-1573 GCA_050485725.1 Gemmatimonadales bacterium
GGAGCGCCAGTCCGCGAACGGCTCGGGTCTGGCTCATGACAAGCCCCACCGCTCCCACCGCCACGACCAGGACCACGAACGCCACGGTCAGGCTCAGGCCATGGGCCAGCCGGGGATCGAAGCGGCGTCCGAGCCAGACGAATCCCGGGGCAAGCCGGCGGGCCACGCCCCGGGTTCCGGTAACCCGGAGGGCGATCCGGAAGGCGGCCTGCACCCTGCGCTGGTTCGCCGCCACGCTGGCCGTCACCCACCGGATCACCACGGCAGCCAGGAAGAGGATGAGGACGAGGCGCGCCGCCTGCCCCGCCACCGCCTGCAACCGCTCCCACGACTCTCCGAGCACGTAGCCGAGCGTCACCCAGGCGGTGGCCCAGACCGCCGTGGCCGGAACGTCGAAAGCCACGAATCGCCGGTACGGGAGTCGGGCTGCCCCCGCCAGGAAGGGGACCACGATCCGGGTGGGGGTGGCGAGCCTCCCGAGGACGATGGCCCACTCCCCGCGGCGTCGCATGAAGCTCTCGGCCCGCTCGATGGACGGCCCGAAGGTCCTGCGGAGAGGGGGCCAGGCCAGGATGCCGGTACCCCATCGCCGCCCCAGCGCGTATCCGGTGGCGTTCCCGGCGAGGGTCCCCACGACGACGACGGCGAGAAGAATCCCTGCCGTGACCTGCCCCCGGGAGGCCAGGATCCCTCCGGTCGCCACGGCGAGCTCGCCGGGCGTCACGAAGCCCAGAAAGAAGGCCGCCTCGGCCCAGCAGAGGACCACTACCAGCAGGTACACGGCGATGGCCGGAAGCCCGAAGAGGGCGTCGAGAAGGCGTTCGACCAGCGCTCCCAAGGGCGGGCTCCAGGGGGAATGCGAAGACGGCAAGACGGAGGGATAGCCCGGGTCAGGAGGGCCGGGGCGCCTGGAAACATGCGCCCAGCCGGCCCCTTCAGCCACCCCTATCGCCCGTGGACTGCCGGGTCGGAGCCCCCGGGGTCGGCGCACGCTTGTCCCGCGGGGGGAGCACCTCCCACCTTGGCCGGCGTTCGCAGACCCGTTCCCCCTTCATCGCGCGTTGGCCCAGGCTCAGGACATCACCCCCCTCGTGCGGATCGTGTGCGGGGCGATCAGCGTGCTCCGTGCTGCCGGCACGATCGACGACATGCTCGTCATCCCGGGCTTTGCCGGGATTCCGTCTGACCGATGGCTCCGCTTCATCCGGCCGCTGATGGCCAGTTTCCTCCTCGTCGCGGCGCTCGACCCTGCCCACGCTTGCGGTCCTCCTCCTGCTCCTGCCCGGCTTCGCCCTCAAGGCCCACGGGCAGGACCCGGCCTCGAACCTGACCGGGGACTGGATCTTCACGGTGGTGACGGAGAACGGCACCGGCACGCCCGCGGTGCGGCTCGTCCACGACGGTGACCAGGTGACCGGCACGTACACCTCGGAGCGCCTTGGCGCCCGGGCGCTCGAAGGCACCGTGGACGGCGACACGCTCACCTTCCGGCTTTCCGCCGACCCCTCGGCCGACGTGGTCATGGTCTTCACCGGGACCGTGCAGGCCGACGGCACCCTCGAGGGGTACGTGG
>JBJHBX010000759.1:0-1572 GCA_050485725.1 Gemmatimonadales bacterium
CACCCGCGTAGAGGCCGTCCACCACCAGGTAGTCAGCGAACCGGCGCCCCAGCCCCCGCATCGCGCGTTCGAGCAGACGCTTGGCCGCCGTCAACTCGTTCTCGCCGGGCACGTAGTACTCCACGTCGAACGGCAGATCGATCCCGGCGCCCACCACGCTGATCGCTGCGAGCTTGTGCCCGTAGCCCTTCCCCTGCTCGTGGCACAGCGCACAGGTACGCTTCTCGCTGCGCCCCACCCCCGATCCATCGATCGCCAGCCCGATCCTCGCGCTGCCGTTGAACGCCTTGTTGCGCTTCGCCCGTCGCACGAGCCCGACCAGGGCGCGGCGCGTGGGCTCCGGGTCCAGCCGCTCGGCGAAGTACGCCAGGGCATCGTCGCTGAAGGACCGAGACACGCCCATCACGCCCGGACACTCCCGGTTCAGCATCTCTGCCCCCTGGAAGGAGGCCACACGCAGCGTCTTCGCCAGGATCAGCGTCCACACCAGCGAGCCCGCAGGGATCTGGGGGAGGCTGCGCCCGTCGCCGGGCGCCCGGAGGTAGTCTCCGAGTCCGAGCCGGCGGCTCAGGTAGTCGTGGAGCCGACGCGGTGTCGGCCCCTTCACGGTTCACTTCCTCTTCTTCTTGCGCCTCTTCGCACGCTGCTTGCGCTCCAGAACCAGTAGCTCTGCGTTCGCCGTCAGGATCTCGCTCACCGTCTCCCGGAAGCTCCGGCCGGCCTCCACCCTCCGGCCCACCTCCTCGGCCCACTCCGCCGGGATCCGCTCCACGCGCTTCTTGCCGTCCACCATGAACGTCAGCTGCCACCCCGGATGCCCTTTGCCCTCCGCACAGTGGCACTGCGGCTTGCCGCACTTCGTGTGCGTGAGCGCCAGCGACCCCGGAAGCGCGTCCTCGGGAAGCTCGAGCGCACGCAGCCCCCAGTACTTCCTCTTGCGCAGTTCCGTCGCCTCGTCGCCCTTGGGTCCGTTGGGGTTCGGCATCCTGGATCTCCTCATCTTGTGGTTACATTACACCAAGAAACAGCTCTCGGCAAGCCTCCCTACAAGAATGCGAAAATAGAAATCCGCAACCACCGGTCTGCGAACGCCCCATTCCCCTACTCCCGAGGGCGTTCCCCAGCTCCGCTACTCAGGGGTTCCGAAATGGCTGGCCCTCGCAGGGACGCCCCGCGGTTGAGCCCCCCCCTTGCAACCGTTAGCTTTTCGGGCCCTCTTTCGGGGATGTGTGCGCGGCGGCGAGGGAGGTCGCCCGGGTGCACCCTGCAGGGGTCTCGGGTGTATCAGGGAGGGTTAGGGAAGTTCACCAGCCATTCACCAGTGGATCTCGATCGGCCCGTGGGTCACGAATCGGATCCGGGGAGGGCAGCGTTTCGACCCGCTCCCTCCCGACAGAAGCAGGTCGAGGAGCCCGGAATCAGGAGGGGCCCAGCTCATGATGCGTCAGATGCGGGAAAACACGAAGTGGATCATGCTCATCACCGCGGCGGCCTTCGTTGCGCTGATGGTCTTCGAATGGGGCATGGACGCGAGCGGGGGCACGGCCGGTGGCGGTGACGTCGGCCGCGTGG
>JBJHBX010000760.1:0-1567 GCA_050485725.1 Gemmatimonadales bacterium
CGAGGCGCTGCGCGAAGACGGGCTCGCGCCGGAGGAAATCTACCTCCTGCCGCAGGACTACCACCCCTCGTCGGCGGGACACGCCTGGGCCTCCGCGAGGGTCGTCGAGGCGATCCGCGATCTCGAGGCGTTCGCGGACCGGAGCTCCGGATGCCTTCCGGCCACGGCTCGCAGCGGCGCCCTGGAGCCGGGAACGGGCCTGGCCGCCCGAATGGAACACGCGAGGCCCTCTTCCTGACGCCCTCCTTACGAGAGCTTGCGGACCGGGGCAGGAGGTGCCCTTGTGGGGGATCTCCATCTGGCGCGGGACCCTTCCCCCGGCCCGGTTCGGAGTCCCTGGCGGCCGCTCGTCGCGGGGGACGACGGCCCGGGTAGGGTGAAGCCGCGCCTCGGTTCCACCGTCACTGGGTTTCCGACATGTCTCCTCGTTTCCGGCGCTCCCCCCGGGTCCTCGCGGCCACCATCGGCCTTCTCGCCATCACCGCGGCCCAGCTCCCCGCGCAGATGCCCTCCTCGCTCCGGGCTCCCTCGGGCCCGGTGGACGGCTGGGTGGGCGGAGAGGGCTCCGCGAACTACCAGCTCGCGGCGCGCTTCGCCCCGTACCGCATCCGTGACCTCGTCTACTCCACCTCGGTCAACCCGAACTGGATCGCCGGTGGCGACCGATTCTGGTACGAGTGGCGGACCTCCGACGGAACCCGCTGGATGCTCGTAGACCCTGCCCGGGGCACCCGCACCGAGCTCTTCGACAACGACTGGCTCGCGGCGCGCCTGACCGAGATCACCCGCGACCCATGGGACGGCCAGAACATACCGGTGCGGAATCTCCGCTTCATCGACGAATGGGTCGTCGAGTTCGAGGTGCAGTCGTCCCAGGACGAGGAGGTCGAAGCCCGGAGGCAGGAGCGGGACGAGATCGAGCGGGAAGAGGAAGAAGAGGAGCGGACCACGCGCCCGACGACCCGCACGCAGCGAAAGGTCCACTACTTCCACTACGACACCCGGACCGGCGAGCTGCGCGAGCTCGACGACTACGAGGCGCCGGACCGGCACCCCGGGTGGGCCAGCGTTTCGCCCGACCGTCAGTGGGTGGTCTTCAGCCGGCAGTTCAACCTCTGGATGATGTCGTACGACGACTACCGGAAGGTCGTCGATGCCCGGAGGGGGCTTTCGGGTAGCGAGGCGGAGCGGGCCGAGGACCGGGTCGAGGTGGAGGAGATCCAGCTCACCACCGACGGCGAGCAGCACTACAGCTACGGGAATCCGGGACGCGGCCAGCACGACGAGGAGACCCGCCAGGAGTTCGAGAAGCGTCAGAACCCGCAGATCACCTGGTCACACGATGGTCAATGGTTCGCCATGACGCGGCAGGACCGCCGGGAGGTGGGCGACCTCTGGGTGGTCCACGTGGCCGGAAACGGTCGCCCCCAGCTCGAGAGCTACAAGTACGACATGCCGGGCGAGGAGAAGGTCACGCAGACCGAGCTTCTCGTCTTCGACATGGAGCGCCGCGAGATGAAGCGGATCGACGACGACCCTTGGACCGACCAGCGCATGGGACTCTTCA
>JBJHBX010000761.1:0-1564 GCA_050485725.1 Gemmatimonadales bacterium
GCGGGGGTGCTGATGGCTGGCCACGTCCTCCGTGTGGGTGGCGGATGCGTCATGGCGGGCTGGCGCGCGCCGGCCCTCCGGGCACCTCGGGACCGCCATCCGGATCGTGCGCCCCCCGTTCGCGCCCAACGGTCCGGCCCGGGCGTGCGAGGCCGTGCACGCCCGGGCACACGAATGGTCGCCGCCCGCCCGGGTCCCGATCGGCCATCCGGGCGCCCATGACAGGGCGCCAATCGTGCCGGAAAGCGCTCCGGAAACGCGCGATAGCATGAAAGACGCCCTGGGAGGTCGCGAATTTGACTTTCGCCCGGTCCTCGGCCTCACGAAAGCGGAGTTCGCGACCTCCACGGTCGCTATTCCTGCGGTTGCACGACGTGCGCCCTAGTTGCGCACCGTTTTCGACCCTCGTGGCGAAGGCCCGAGGGGCCCCAACGGCTCGACGAGCCCATCCGGAGGCATTGCATGGCTGGTCCGTTTCCCTGCCAGGTAGGCGCGGTGCTGAGCGCCGACATCGCCGTGCCCGACCACGCGCGCGAGGTGCACTTCTACACGCGCGTGCTCTCAACCGGCGACCCGTCGCCCTGGCGCGAGGACCTGATGAACAACCTCGGCCTGCCGATCATCGGGCTGGGTGAGCGCACGCCCGAGACCGAGCACCTGCCGGTCCAGTGGATGCCCCATATCCAGGTGGCCGACGTCGCGGCCAGCGCGCGTCGAGCCATGGAGCTCGGCGGGCGGGAAGAGATGCATCACCGCGACGAGAACGGTGCGAGCCAATGGGCCGTCCTCGCCGATCCGAACGGGGCCGTCTTCGGCGTCATTCCAGTGGTGCCACCCGAGGCCATGCCGGCGGAAGCCCTCGAGGCGTCGACCGATGGACGGGCTCCGCTCGGACGCATCGCCTGGGTCGACCTCACGGTGGCCGACGCGCCCTCGACCCGTGACTTCTATCGCGAGGTCGTGGACTGGTCGGTCGAGGAGCTCGAGATGAAGGACGGCGCCGCGCGCTACTCGGATTACACGATGCTCGGGAAAGATGGCGCGCCGTTGGCGGGTGTCTGCCACGCCCGAGGGCCGAACGCGGGGCTCCCGCCGGTCTGGCTCCTTTACCTGCCCGTGGGCGACCTGGCCGAGAGCCTCGAGCGCGTCAAGGCCGAGGGTGGCGAGACGATCCACGTCCGGAACGGCGTGGACGGCGCGCCCGTCTACGCGGTGATCCGTGACCCGGCAGGGGCGCACGTGGCACTCGTTCCGGGGTGATTCGCCCCGGGCCCGCGACTCCAGCGTCCAGGGAGGGATGGGGATGGAGGGTCGCTTCAGGGGACGGCCGGGTGGTGAGCGCCGCCTCCTGGGAAGTGAGAGCAGCGAGCGCCGCCTGCCGGGACGGCGGGGTGGTGAGCGCCGCCTCCCGGGAAGTGAGAGCAGCGAGCGCCGCCTGCCGGGAAGGTTTGCTCGCGGGGGGCCGCGCCCGGCGCCCCCCCATCGGGAGACGCCGGGCCTTCCGCCTCAGCGTTCCGGCTGAATCATGAAGCCACCCTGACCCGGGTTTCCGACGCCCATGCCG
>JBJHBX010000762.1:0-1563 GCA_050485725.1 Gemmatimonadales bacterium
TCTCCGGCTCGCAGGACAGGAAAGCCAGAACGGCCAGGCCGGAGACCGACAGCTGCATCGGTCGTCGAAGGATCTGCATCATGACTCCTTTTCAGCGGGGTCTGCCCTCCCCGGATCGATTCCGGGCGGGGCGTCGCTTCTGTTCAGGTAGTCACGACAAGCGGGAGCGGATTACAGTCGACCCGAATCAGGGCCCCGTTTGGGGCCGCCGTCTGCCTCCGCGCTCCCGGCCTCCTCACCCGCGCTGAGTGCGTCGAAAACCTCCTCCAGCTTCGTGGTCTCGGCGCGGGCACGCCTGCGGGCCCATTCGGTGAGAATCCCCAGCACGCCGAAGGTCAAGAGCAGAACGGGCGCCGCGTTCCGCAGGGGGAGTAGGAGCGGTTCTCCTTCCCGAACGGCACCGACCGCCGACCAGCCCAGTAGCCCCACTGCGGAGACCAGCCAGATGACCATCAGCTTCAGAGCCTTTTTCGCCAACTGCTCCTGCCGCTGCGCTCGCTCCAGCGAGAGCCTCAGGTACGAGTGGGTGGACTCGGAAGAGGGCGCCCACGTTCCCCGCCGGGTCAAGATCCCCAACCCCACCAGGATGCCTGCGAAGGGCCAGCAGACCAGGAGCGTGACGATGACAATGGGATCGGGCCGGGTTGCCAGGACATGAACGGACCATGCTCCGACAGCTAGGACCACCAACGCCTCCGCGGCGATGGCCAGAAGCATGCGGCGGCGCCCCCACTCGACCCTCCGCCTTGCCGTGGCGTCGACGTCGGGCGGTACGGCTTCGGATTGCCAAAGCTGCTGAAGGTGCTGCCAATCGGGATCCTGTCGTCTACTCATCGGAGGTCTCGACGAATTCAAGTGCTTCGCGAAGGCGGGTGCGCGCGCGATGGAGACGCACGGCGACGTGGTTCGCGCTCAGCCCGAGGACCCCGGCGATCTCCTGGTTCGACAGCCCCTCGAGGGCCAGGGAGACCACCTCCCGCCCCGGCGGGGGGAGAGCCCGGACCGCCCGTCTCAGGCGAGCCTGCTCATCGCGGGCAATCGCGTCCTCGGCGGGCGAGGGGCCCCCGTCCGCGACCGGTTCCAGGGGCTCCGCAGGCGCGTGCCGTCGGGATCTCCGCTGAAACGTGATGGCTCGGTTGCGGCCGATGCGGAACACATACGTCCGCGTCGAGCTTTCCCCCCGGAATCGAGCCAGCCCCTGCCACACCGCCACGAGGATTTCCTGATAGAGGTCCTCGCGGTCCCGGGGCTCGTCGGTGTAGGCCCCGGCAAGTCTCCAGAGCGCGTCCCCATGCCTGTCCAGAACGTCCTCGAACAAGTCCGATCGCGGCCCGGTCTCGCCCTCCATCTCCTCACCCATGCATAGGTAGTCTCATGATGCGTGGGATGATTACAGGGGCGGCTTGTGGGGGGAAGGCCAGCGTGTGAGTTCCCGAACCTCTGACCGGGTTCTTCCCTATACTCACTCTGTCCCCTCTGGGCATCGCCAACGTAGGATTTCGGCTTCGAGGAGGGGGTCCGTACTGGTCACGACGACTGTTCCAGGAGCCTGCAGAACAAGAA
>JBJHBX010000763.1:0-1562 GCA_050485725.1 Gemmatimonadales bacterium
TCAACCCGACGGTCTTTGCCGGCTTCAACGCCCTCGGGGTGCTGAGTCCGGGTCGGTGTGCACCGTTCGGCCTACCGGTGGGGACAACGCTGGGAGAGGGTGCGGGG
Source organism: Gemmatimonadales bacterium (assembly GCA_050485725.1). Taxonomy (GTDB): domain Bacteria; phylum Gemmatimonadota; class Gemmatimonadetes; order Longimicrobiales; family Gaopeijiaceae; genus SKNW01. The sequence goes on from JBJHBX010000763.1 coordinate 108, forward strand.
TTCCTCGTCCTCGAGACCCGCGAGGAAAGGGAACGGAGAGGTGCGCCACCGGGCCACGGCTGGGTCGCAGGGTACGGGCTGTCCGCGGACGCCTTCCATGAAACCTCTCCGGACCCTACGGGGTCCGGCGTGGCCCGTGCGATAAGGGCGGCCCTGGCCGACGCTTCTCTCCCGCCCGGCGACATCGACTACGTGAATGCCCACGGGTCGGGTACGGAGTCCAACGACCCCGCCGAATGGACCGCCATTCGCACCGTGTTCGAGAGCCGAGCCCGGACCCTCCCGGTGAGCTCGGTAAAGGGTCACCTCGGCCATGCGCAGGGCGCCGCCGGGGTCCTCGAGCTCATCGTGACCCTCCAGGGGATCCAGCATCGCTTCGTCCCCCCCACCCTCCACTGCGAGACGAGGCGACCTCGGGGCCCCGAAGATCCGGTTGCCCAGGTGGCGCCCCGTCCCGGGGCCGTTCATCACGCGGTGTGTTCCAACTCTGCGTTTGGGGGAGCCAATGCGGCGCTGGTCGTCTCTCGTGACCCTCCGACGTCGGGGGCAGGGCGAGGGCAACCGGCCCCCGGCGCTCCGGGCCTGAGGCTCCGGGTCGTGGGTCTCGGATCGGCCGGGGTCGCCCTGCCACCTGACGGGTCCACTGCGAGCCGGGGTCGCTCGCCCAGGGGTGGGCGGAATGCCGCCCTGGAGGGCGAACTGACCACGGTCGCGCCCACGGTCGATCCCCGAGACCTGGACACCCAGGCCCTCCTCGTGACGGTGGCGACCGGCCGTGCCCTGGCCGACGCCCAGGTCCAGTTGACCGGCACGACCCGGGACCAGGTCGCGCTCGTGGTGGGGACCACGACCATTTCCCCGGAATCCGGCGCAGCGTTCCATCGGAGTGTGCGTCGACGTGGCCTCGCCCGCTGCTCCACGACAGCCTTCGCGAGACTCGTCCTGAATGCCGCCGGGGGGTCCGCGGCCAAGGCGCTTTCGATCCGTGGACCGGCCTCCACCGTCTCCGTGGGCTGGGGCAGCGGGCTCCTGGCGTTTCTCTATTCCTGCTGGCTCGCCGGTTCACCTCGCCGTGCGCCCCTTGCCGCGTCGGTGGCGGTGGATACGCCGTACGTTCCGAATCCCGGAGATGCGGAGGACTGGCAGGGTCGCGCCGTGAGCCTGGTGGTTTCCCGACAGGACGGGGCACCCGACGGACCCTTCGATCGAAGTGTCTGGGTCGCCGGCTGGGGGCTCGCGGGGCCCGGGCGAGCCGGATCCGCCGTCGCTGCGGCGCTGGGCAACCTGGGGTTCCCGGGACCGGCGGTGGATCTCGTCGCCCTGCTCCCTTCTGACCAGGAGGGGGTCTTGGACCGGTTCCGGGTCGACGCACGCGACCGCGGACGGGAGTTGGTGGTGTCTCTGGAGCGATCGGGTCCGGCCACGGCTCCCCTCCTCGCCTTGGGGGATGCCGTC
>JBJHBX010000764.1:0-1561 GCA_050485725.1 Gemmatimonadales bacterium
GGCCCAGGATCGTCTCGTCGCGGTCCTGGGGCCCCGATCCGGTGATCAGCGCCACCGCGGGGTAGGGGCCGGTGCCATGGGTCGCGGGACCGGGAAGGGTCAGCGTGCCCGCGAGCTCGATTCCCGCAACGGCGTTCGGAAACCGGAGCTCCTCGACGCGGTAGGGAAAAGGAGGCTCCGGATGCTGGGGACGGTTCAGGCCGGTGTCCTCGTCGCCCGGCCGGACCCGGGTGAGCACGAGGGGGAAGACCAGCCCCCCCTGGCGCCACTCGCCCTCCAGCGTCTCCGGGTCGGTGCGTGCGCCATGAAAGGAGGCGCCGATGGCGGGGAGCCCGAGCACGAGCTCGCCCGCTTCCGGATCCCACGCCACCTCGGCCACCGGGATCCCCATGGCTCCCTGCGAGGGGGAATCAAGCGTGGCCGCGAGCGCGCCCGAGGGGTCGGTGGAGAGGTGGAGCACGAGGGGAAGGTGGGCGCCGGGGGGCACCTCGAGGATGCCCCGCCAGGTACCGACCAGCTCCGGGTCCGCCTGCGCCGAGGCCGGAAGGACGAGGCCTGGTCCCACGAGCAGGCACAGGGGAAGCATCAGGAGAGCCGAAACCTGCTTCGCGCGCCCGGCGCGGGGACCGTCTTCGTGGTTCGCGTGCATGCGGGTTCGATCCTGTCGGCGAGGAACGGATGAGCGGGCCGCCGCTCCCTGGGCCGACCCCGATTCGTCTCCCTGTACGATTCAGGGGCCAGGATCGTTCACCTCTGGAGGACCCTCGGGAACCCGCAGGCCCTGCGAGGGTTCTCGCGCGAGTAACCCCCGAGTATTGCGGTTTCATGACAGAACCCGCAAAATGGAGTATTCGGGTACAGATGTTTACGACCCGTCCCACCGCAGTACCGTGTTCCCCCCAGGCTTCCGGAGGTGATCGAAACGACGCTGGAATCGTTCGACTCCATCCGCCTCCTCCCATCCAGCGCAGAACCTCTCTGGACCGGCGCAGGCGGAGCAGTCAGGAACCGGGCGACCGTCGCTTCACGACTGTGAAGCGGTTTCGCGGTCGTCCAATCTCAACAGGAAGGACCAGATGAATCTCAAGCGTCTGATCTGGACCCCGGCGGCCCTCGTGGCCGCTCTCGGGGTGCTCCTGTTCGCGCCGGGCGACGCCCTGGCGCAGCAGGGGGCCGTGACCGGGCAGGTCATCGATGCGAGAACGGGTTCGCCCATCGCATCGGCCCAGGTTTCCATCGTGGGAACCCAGCTCGGTACCCTCACCGATCGTGAGGGCAACTTCCGCATTCCCAACGCGCCCGCCGGCGACCAGCAGGTGCGCGCGACCTTCATCGGCTACCGGACCTCGACCCAGAGCGTTCAGGTCGTGGCAGGGCAGACCGCAACCGTGAACTTCCAGCTCTCCGAGTCGGCCGTGGCCCTCGACGAGCTGATCGTGACCGGTACCGCCGGCCGTCAGGAGCGGCGCGCGCAGGCGGCGTCGATCTCGACGCTCGACGTGGCCTCGCTGACCGAGACCGCGCCAATCACGAGCGTGGCGAACATTCTCCAGGGCCGGAC
>JBJHBX010000765.1:0-1557 GCA_050485725.1 Gemmatimonadales bacterium
GAGTCGGTGAGGAAGTCCAGGAGCACGTCGTCGGCGTGCAGCAGGAAGACGTTGTACCCGGCCTCGGCCAGGAGCCGCGCGCGTTCCTCGCGCGTGGTCATCCGGATCGGCTCGACGGTCCGGATCCTGAAGGGCTCGATGATCGTCCGGCGCTCAGCGGCTGACATCTTCCCCCCGGATCCCGAGTTCCGCGCCCCGGGCCCTGAGCCCGTCGATGACGTTCTGGATGTGCTCGGACCGCTCGAGTCCGATGAGTTCGACCCCCCGCGCCACGTCGTCGCGGCTCACCCCTGCGGCGAATGCGCGGTCCTTGAGTTTCTTCGCGACCGACCTGGGCGCGAGGTCATCGATCCCCGTCGGACGCACGAGGCAGCAGGCCACGACGAAGCCGGCCAGCTCGTCGCAGGCGAAGAGCACCCGGTCGAGCTCCGTGGTCGGCTCGACACCGGTGAAGTCGGGCCGGTGGGCGAGGATCGCATGGAGAACTTCCTCGGGGCATCCCCGTTCCCGGAGCTCCGCCACAGCCCGGTTGGGATGCTCGTCGGGGAAGCGTTCCCAGTCCAGGTCATGGAGAAGCCCTGCGAGCCCCCAGGTGTCCGCGTCGCCCCCCCGCAGCCCGGCATAGTGGCGCACCGCTGCCTCCACGGCGAGCATGTGGGCCCGGAGGCCCGCGTTCCCGACCCATTCGTGGAGCAGGTCGAGGGCGTCGTCTCGGGAGAAGGCGGACATCGGGTACCGGGGTGGCTGGGGTGGACGCGTGGACCGCAGGGTCCCGGAGTTCAGATCGCGGCCGAGGGACAGAGCTCCGCCACGGGACATTCGCGGCAGCGCGGCTTTCGGGCTGCGCAGACCTGTCGCCCATGGAAGATCAGGAGATGCGAGAGCATCGTCCAGCGGGACTGCGGGAAGAGCTCGACCAGGTCCGCCTCGACCTTCACGGGATCGGTCTGCGAGGTGAAGCCCATGCGCTTCGAGAGGCGCTTCACGTGGGTGTCGACCACGACCCCCTCGTCGATCCCGAAGGCGTTTCCAAGCACGACGTTGGCCGTCTTCCTCCCGACCCCGGGGAGCCGGCTGAGCGCCTCCATGGTCCGGGGGATCTCGCCGTCGTGGCGGTCCACCACGGCCTCGGCCATGCCCACCAGGTTCTTCGCCTTGTTCCTGAAGAAGCCGGTGGAACGGATCAGCGTCTCCACTTCCTCCAGCCGGGCGCCCGCCAGCGACTCCGCATCGGGGAAGGCTTCGAAGAGTGCCGGTGTCACCTGGTTCACCCGCTCGTCGGTGCACTGCGCCGACAGGATCGTGGCCACCGTGAGTTCGAAGGGATTCCGGTGGTCGAGGGCGCAGTGGGCATCGGGGTAGGTGGCCTCGAGGATCCCGTAGATCCGGTCCGCGCGCCTGGCCCGGTCGGCCTTCCGTTCACGGGGCACTGTCGGCACCTCCCCCGGCCAGCACGAGGCGGGTGGTCCGCAGCCGGAAGTCGGGGGCGCTCCGGGCTCCCTCCTCCGTGGACGCCTCCGGAACGAGCGACCCGGGAACGGCGGATGCCCATGCCAT
>JBJHBX010000766.1:0-1557 GCA_050485725.1 Gemmatimonadales bacterium
GGCCATTGCCCGCGTGCTCGCAGGCGTCACCGTGCCGCGACCGATGACCCACGACCTCCTCGCCTCGGTCATGACCCGGCTGGGGGGCACCCTGGAGGAGGTCGTCGTGACCGAGCTCAGGGGCGAGACCTTCATCGGGCTGCTCCGGATCCGGACTTCCGGGGGCGTCGAGGAGGTCGATACCCGCCCCTCCGACGCGCTGGCGCTCGCGGTGCGGACCGGGGCGCGGGTCCGGGTGGCGCGGATTCTCCTGGCCGACCTTCCGGACCTGGACTTCATGTCGCTCGAGGGGACGCGGAGCGTGGCACGGATCCGCGGGATCACCGTGGGCGAGAGCGAATCCGACGGCGTCGAGGTGCTTCACGTCGCACCCGAGTTCGCGGGGCGGGGCCTCCAACCCGGGGACCTCGTGGTGGCGGTCGAAGGGAGCCCGGTCGGCTCACCCGCGGGGTTCGTCCGGGCCCTCGGGGGGCGCACGGCCACGCAGGCCCTCGAGGTCGAGCGGGAGCGAGACGGGCGCCGCGAGAGCGTTCGCCTTCCTCCCCGCAGCGGACCGCCGGTAGTCGGACCGCAGTGAAGCGGGGCGGAGGGCCGCCGGCGGACGGACCGCAGTGAAACGGCGCGGGGGACCGTCGGTCGTCGGACCGTAGCCCGTTCAGGCCACGAAGGCGTCGTTCACGACCCGGAAGGGGTTCGGGGTCCGCTCGAGCTTGAGCGTCCTGAGGAGCGTTCCGGTCCGGTTCAGGAACTCGTCCGGGTCGTGCGACGGCTTCTCGGCGCTGATGGCGGCGATCGCCACCGAGACGGGTCGGTCGAAGCGTTCCAGCTCGGTCAGGATCCGGCCCCGAAGACGCTCCAGGTAGTCGTGGGCTTCCTGGTGGGAGAGCGTCGGAAGGACGATGGCGAAGGTTGTCCCGCCCACCCGGAAGAGGAGGTCGTCCGGACGCAGGAGCTCCTGAAGGGTGTGGGCCGTGACCCTCAGGAGGTGGTCCCCGGCCTGGGTCCCCCACCGGTCGTTGATGTAGCCGATGTCCGAAAGGTCGACGAGGCCCAGCGTCATGGGGGTCCGCTGGCCGGCGGCACTGCGCACGCGCGCCGGCATTTCCTCGTGAAAGGACCGGAGGTTGGGGATGCTCGTGAGGATGTCCTCGCGGGCGAGCCTTGCCTCGTGCTGGAGGGCGGTCCGAAGGTGCGCAAGGGCATAGGCGGTGATGATGAAGAAGCCGCAGATGACGAGGGCGTTGAAGACCGGGATCCACTGCGCGGTGAACACCTGGCCGGATGCGAGTTCCGCACCGAGGGCCACGATTCCGCAGACGCCGGCCATGGCGATTCCCGCGGTGCGCCCGACGAACCAGGTGGCGCCCGCCACCGGGAAGAGGTAGAAGACCGCGAAGACGATCTCCTGTCCCACCTGCGCGTGCAGGTATCCGAAGAGACCGGCCACCGCCAGGAAGAGCGCGAAGAGAAGGCCCTGGACGACCCGGCCGGGGGGCTTCAGGAGCGTGGACATCGGGGACGCCTTCTCCGCGTCGAGGGGTGAGCCAGCCGGCAGCG
>JBJHBX010000767.1:0-1554 GCA_050485725.1 Gemmatimonadales bacterium
CGACCACCCCGCGGATCACGGTTTCCAGGTGGTGGATCCGAGCCAGGGTCAGGACCCCCGGATCGGCCGGTACGACCTTCCGGGCCAGGTGCGGAATGAGCACCTCGACCATGTCCTCGACCGTGACCCGGTGCTCGGCCCGATCCTTGGCGCTGGCCAGGAGGTGTTCGGCCCGGGAGGCGTCCGTGGCAGGGTCGTTCGACCTCGCGATCGAGCCCGCCACCGCCGTGGCCTCGAACCGGCGATCCCTGAGTGACGCCAGCAGCTCCGGGGCCGCCCCGAGGAAGGCCCTGCCGGGCTCCGGCTCGAAGAGGAACCCCGTCGCGGCGGGGTTCCCGTTCCTGACCCGCGCCACGGCTTCCGGAACCTGGACGGCATCCGGCAGCTCGACCGCGAGGTGGCGGGCGAGCACGGCCTTCTCCACCCGCCCCTCCCGGATCGCTGCCAGTGCGCGCCGCACACCTTCCTTCCAGCGGTCCCTGGCCTCCTCGTCCGCTCCCTCCACGCCCGGAAGGACGGCGAGAGCCGGGGGGGGCAAGGGCCCCGGCGGACGACCGGCTTCCGGTCCGACCGCACGCAGGCGCCGCTCGAACCCTTCGAGCTCCTCCACATCGGCAGCCCCCGCCAGGACGCCACCGGCGGTCGGTCCGGCCCCGCTCCCCTCGAGGACGAACCGTGGGAGGATGAAGAGCGCCGCCGGAAAGCCCATCCACGGGGCCCCGACCGGGGCTTCATCCAGAAAGGAGAAGCCGCCGAAGAACCGGGGAGGGAGCGAGGTCCCGCCGGGTCCCCCCAGGCGACCCAGGGCCCGATCGGCGGCGATCCGGACCCCCTCGAAGCGCGAGTGCCCTTCGAGGGGGGGCTCGATCCTTGCCAGAACCCCTGCCCAGGCGATCCAGCGATCGCCTCGCCCCCAGTACCCGCGCGGCAGCCCCTCGGCCGCGGCCAGGAAGGCCTCGGGACCGATCCCCTCGAGCTCCACCGCGTTCCGATATGGGCCGCAACCCACGGACGGGGACGAGAGGGAGAGGTGCATGCGCGGAGGGCGGTTCGGGAGGGCCTGTGGACGGGCGCCCCGAATATAGCACGCCCCGACGGACGAGCCACCCGGATCCCCGCCCGATTGCCACGGATGCGGACGCCCACGGGGACGGGAAAGGCGGGAACAACCCGGACCCACGCGGGTCCACCACGCGGTAGCCCGGGCACACCTGCGTCCCGGCCCCATCCGAGCCTTCCCTGGCGCCGCATGCCGAGCACCCTCCCCATCAGCGATCCCGTCCTGATCTTCGCCCTGGCCATGGCGATCTTCCTGGCGGGCCCGGTCCTCTTCGAGCGACTGAAGGTGCCGGGCATCATTGGCCTGATCGTGCTCGGGGCCGTGGTCGGACCGAACATCCTCAACCTCCTCGCGCGGGACTTCACCTTCGAGCTCCTGGGTCAGGTCGGGCTCCTCTACCTCGTCTTCCTGGCCGGCCTCGAGCTGGACCTGAACCGGTTCCACGAGCGGCGAAACCAGAGCATCCTGTTCGGGATCCTCTCCTTTGCGTTCCC
>JBJHBX010000768.1:0-1550 GCA_050485725.1 Gemmatimonadales bacterium
GCCGGACACCGTCCGCATCGCGGTGATCCAGCCCGAGGGCCGTCCCTTCGACACGCCGGGGGCGCTCGAGGCGGTGGAGCGAGGGGCGGCCGAGGCGGCTTCCGCCGGTGCCGCCTTCGCCCTCTTCCCCGAGGCCTTCGTGGGCGGCTATCCGTGGGGCGTCCGCTTCGGCACGGCGGTGGGGGGAAGGACCCGGGCGGGGAAGGGGCTCTTCGGGCGCTACCACGCCGCCGCCATCACCCTCCCGGGCCCCGAGTCCGACCGGATCGGTCAGGCCGCGCGGGCGGCGGGGATCCACCTGGCGGTGGGGGTCATCGAGCGGCTGCCGGGGCGGGCCTCGACGCTCTTCTGCACCCTGGCCTACTACGGTCCAGGCGGCGCACTGCTCGGCATCCACAGGAAACTGAAGCCCACGGCCGCCGAGCGGCTCGTCTGGGGCGAGGGCGACGGAAGCACCCTTCCGGTGATCGAGACGCCCTTCGGCCGCGTCGGGGGGCTGATCTGCTGGGAGAACTACATGCCCTTGGCGCGCATGGCCCTCTACGGGAAGGGGGTGGAGATCTACCTGGCGCCCACCGCCGACGCCCGCGACCGATGGCAGGCCACGCTCCGCCACATCGCCACCGAGGGGCGCTGCTTCGTCCTGGGATGCAACCAGTACGTGACCCGGGACCACTTCCCCGAGGAGCTCCTGGGCGACCCCGAGCTGGGAACCCCCCTGGCGCGCGAGCTCTCCGAGTGGCCCGAGACCCTCTGCCGGGGCGGGAGCGTGGTCGTGGGGCCCGACGGCGAGGTGCTGGCGGGGCCCCTGTACGACGAGGCCGGGATGCTCGTGGCCGACCTCGACCTGTCGCGGCTGGCCGCCGAGCGCCTCGAGTTCGACGTGGTGGGCCACTACGCGCGCCCGGATGTCTTTCGCCTGGAGGTCGACGAGACCCCGCGTGGGGCGGTGGATTTCCGGTAGGCCGGCGGGGCAGGCGCCGCCGCACCGGGGCACGCCGCGATCACTGGTGTACAGGTTTTATGCACGATGTTTGTACATTCGTTGCATGGCGTGGAACTCAGGGGCCCCACCCGGGTTCTCCGGACACCCGACTCCCGAATTCCACGTCCATTCCTGGAGGCATGATGTACCGGAAGTCCTTCTCCGTGCTGGCCCTGGCCGGCGCCCTCGCAGTCGGCGGCTGCGCCGATGACCTCGTATCGCCCGCCCCCCTGTCCCCCGAAGCGGCCCTCGAGAACCGCGGGAACGCTCCCGCACAGGCCAACCGTGCGCCGGCTCCCGGTGATGCGTCCATCGCGGCCATCGCCATCGGGGCCGGCTTCGACGAGCTGGTCGCCGCGCTGGGCTACGTCGATGCCGAGCTCGACGCCGGGCTCGTCGACCTCTTCCTGAACGGGCGAGACCAGTTCACCGTCTTCGCGCCCACGAACGAGGCCTTCGAGGCCCTCTACGAGACGCTCGAGGTCGGTGCCATTACCGATCTCCCCGCCGAGCTCGTCCTCGACGTGCTCCTCTACCACGTGGCCGAGGGCCGTCGCGCCGCGAA
>JBJHBX010000769.1:0-1546 GCA_050485725.1 Gemmatimonadales bacterium
CCGTTCACCGGCTCCGTCGGAAGCTGGAGCGGGATCACTCCTCTCCCCAGCTCCTCGTCACGATCCGGGGCATCGGCTACCGGCTCGAGTCCAGCCGGGTTTCCATCTCCGAGAACTGAACCCGACTTGACGGCCGGGCGCCTCCGGCCTTGAGGAGGCTCAGCGCCGGGGTTAGCTTGACCGGTCTCGGGACGTGGCGCAGCCCGGTAGCGCACCTGAATGGGGTTCAGGGGGTCGCCGGTTCGAATCCGGCCGTCCCGACTGGGATGAAGTGCAGCGAGTGTCGAACGGCGGATCGGACGAGGCAGCGCCGAGACCCATCCGGCCGTCCCGACCGGGAGCAGGACGAAGACGCGATGGGCCCGAAGGGGCGCCGGCCTGGCCGGCGCCCCTTCGGCGTTTCCGCACGACGATCGCGGGGACCTGCAGGGCATCCCCCGGCGTACTCATTGCAGGACTGTCCGCTTCCCACCATCCTGCTCCGCATGAAGGCTTCGAACCGCCCGCCGCACCTCCGACTCTCTCGTCGCGCCCTCGTCACCGCCCTTCTCCCGGGGGCCATGGTGCTCCAGGGCTGCGATGGTTCGGGCTCAACGGGCCCGGGTGAGGAGCCGGTCGCCGACTGCACCCCGTCCAACACGATCACGCTGGGTGTCGGTCAGGGCGAGTTCCGGTCCGGGGCACAGGCTCGGACGCTCTGCATCTCGGGGGAGGAATCCGGCGACTACGTCCTCGTTTCCATGGTCCTCTCGAGCGAGCCCGGCAGCACCACGCCGCTGACCCTGGTGGCGGAGGGAACGGGCGGGAACATCGGGGCTCCCCAGCCCGTAATCGTGCCGATGCAGGCGCCGTCGGGCGGGGAGCACCATGTGGGGCACGGCGCGCCGGTCCTCGGGGGATTCGACGCGGAGGCCCGGCTCCAGCGGGACGTCGACTTCGACCACCGCCTGCGTGAACGGGAACGAAGGGAGCTGACGCCCCTCCTGCGCGGCGCCGGGCCTGCGCCGAGCGACTCCCCTGCCGCAGCCGCGGTGGCAAGGACGCCGCCCCAGGTCGGCGACCTGATCACCCTGAACGCCCAGGCCCGGAACGCATGCAGTGACCCGATCCAGCGCACCGGGCAGGTCATGGCGATCTCGAACGGCGCCATCGTGCTGGCGGACACCGCCCGGCCCGCGGGCGGCTTCACCTCGCAGCAGTTCCAGCACTTCGCGGTGGCCTTCGACACCCTCGTCACCCCGGTCATCGAGCGCAACTTCGGGCAGCCCACCGATCTCGACGGGCGCGGGGGCGTGATTCTCTTCTTCACCCCCGAGGTGAACCGGCTGACGGCTGCAGGGTCGGATCGCTTCGTCGGCGGGTTCTTCTACTCGCGCGATCTCTTCTTCAGGACCGCGACGCCGAGGCTCCAGGCCTGCCCGACCTCGAACGAGGCCGAGGTCCTCTACCTGATGGTCCCCGATCCGCAGGGGACGATCAACAACAACGCGCGCTCCGTCGACTTCGTGAACCGCATCGCCCTGTCGACGATCGGTCACGAGATGCA
>JBJHBX010000770.1:0-1545 GCA_050485725.1 Gemmatimonadales bacterium
AAGGCCCGAGGCCCGTTCAAGGCCGTTGCCCGCCGCCCCCGCATGGGTGGTTTCTTCCCTCCTTCTTCTCGGGGGATGCGACGCACCCGACGGATCGGCCCGGACGACCCTCCCGGACCCGTTCGACCCCGAGGTCGCCGCGGAAGGGCTCCGGCTCGGGCCGGCGGCCTTCGACCTTCCGAGGGCGTGGTCGGGTCCGGGGCTTCCCTTTCCGGCCGAGGAGGACCCGTGGCCCGCGGTGCGCGAGGAGCGGATCCGGAGCCTGCTGGGGCCGGCCATGGAGCGGGCCGGGGTCGACGCCTGGGTCGTCTTCGTGCGCGAGAACCAGAACGACCCCCTGGCCCGGCACGTGGGGGGCGAGAACGCCGGCGGGCAGGCGGCGATCCTCTTCTTCCGTGAAGGGGGCGATGCGGTCCGCTCGCTGGCCTTCTCGCCCGGCGGAGAGGCCACCGCCCTGCGCGACGTGGCGCTCCACGACAGCGTGGCCGTGCTCTCGGGCGAATCGGCGTGGGCCGCCGCCGCCCGGGAGCTCCGGGCCCGGGATCCGGCGGTGATCGCGGTCAACAGCTCGGCGCTCGCGGTGGCGGACGGGCTCAGCCACACCCAGTGGCAGGCCCTCGTCACCGCCCTCGGTCCCGCGCTCTCCGCGCGCCTCGTGCCCTCGGAGGAGCTCGTGGTGCAGTGGCTTTCGGTGAAGACCGATGCCGAGGTCGAGATCATGACCCGGGCGGCCGCAATCACCGCCGCCCTCGAGCTCGAGGCCTATGCCCGGGTCATCCCGGGCACGACCACCGACGCCGACGTGGCCGCCTTCCTCAGGCGGCGCATGGCGCAGCTCGGCGTGGGGCACGCCTGGGCCCCGGAGCAGAACCCGAACGTGAACTCGGGGCCGGACCGGGGACACTCCCACGCCACGGACCGGGTGATCCAGGCGGGCGACGTGATCCAGACCGACTTCGGCATCCGGGCATGGGATACCTGGGTCACCGACATCCAGCGCTTTGCCTACGTGCTCGGGCCCGACGAGTCGGCGCCCCCCGGGCATGTCCAGCATGCCTGGGAGGCGGCCCGCGCGGGGAACCGGGCCGCCTTCGACGCCATGCGCCCCGGCGTGACCGGGGTCCAGGTGGATCGGGCCCAGCGCGAGGTCATGGACCGCGAGGGCTCCCTCGACGTGTTCTGGAACACCGGGCACCCGGTGGGCTACTGGGCCCACGACGTCGGTCCGTCGCTGGGCGGGGCGCAGCGGGGACGGGCGCCCTCGGTCCACGCGAACCGCCCCCTTCTCCCGGGGCAGGTCTTCGCCTTCGACGGCTTCTTCTCGTGGTACCTCGATGGCCAGGAGCCCGGCCCGGAGTTCCCCGCCGTCGACCCCGAGCGCCCCACCAAGACGATCTCGGTCGAGGAGATGGCGGTGGTGACCGACTCGGGCGCCCGGTGGCTCGTGCCCCCCCAGGAGGAGCTCGTGCTGATCCCCTCGCGCCGCTGAGGGCTCAGCGCGCCCCGCGCACCGTGGGCCAGAGTCGGAACAGCGCCACCACGGCG
>JBJHBX010000771.1:0-1544 GCA_050485725.1 Gemmatimonadales bacterium
ACGCCCCAGACCGGGCGGGGCCACGCGTCGTCGTTCCGGAACCGGGCCACCAGGTGGACATGAAGCTGTGCCACCTCGTTCCCGAGCGCCGCGACGTTCAGCTTGTCCGCGCCCGTCTCCTCGCGCAACACGTGGCTGAGCAGCCTGATCTCGTCCCACAGCCTGAGCTGGTCGGGCACCGGAAGATCGAGGATCTCCACGGCACCCGGGACCCTGGGTACCAGGATCACCCACGGATAGCGGGCGTCGTTCACCAGGCGGAGGGAGGATAGGCCGAGGTCGAGGATCGGGAGCGAGAAGGACCCGAGGCGGGCGTCGAGATCGAAGGCGGAATCCGCCGGTTCATGCATCGTCATGGTGAAGGATCATGGCGCGAGCGGCCCCGTCCGTCCAGATTGTCCGGAGGAAGGTGCGCCCCGCCCTTCCATCTCCGCCCCCCTTTGCACGAGTGACCGGATGCCTGAACCACCGGCCACCCGAGCCCCGTCCGCCCCACGATCCTTTGGATCGCCGGCCCATGCCGCAGCTCCGGCCGCTCCGCCCACGGAGCTCGCGACCCCGACCCGGAGCGCCGCCGTCGCCGCCCTCGCCTTCCTGTTCGTGGGCGTGGCCTGGATCGTCTTCTCGGATCGGCTCCTCCTCGCGCTCGCGCCCACCTCCGAGGCCTTCGCGAGGCTCCAGACCTGGAAGGGCACCTTCTTCGTGCTCGCGGTGGCCGCGCTCCTCTTCGTGCTGCTGAGGACCCAGTTCGCCCGACAGCGGCGCGAGGCGCTCAGGCTCATGGCGGCGGGCGAGCGGCTGCGCGCCCAGATCGAGAACAGCCCCCTGGCGCTCGTGGAGCTCGACGCGGAGGGCCGCATCGCCCGATGGTCCCCTCGCGCCTCCGAACTCTTCGGGTGGACCGAGGCCGAGGTCCTGGGAAAGTCCCTCGACGACTTCTCCTTCGTGCACCCCGACGACCGCGAGGCGCTCGACCGCATCCTCGCGACCACGCTGGGGGCCGGGGGAACGGGGTCGATCCACTTCAACCGGAACCTCAGGAAGGACGGCTCGGTCGTCCATTGCGAATGGTACAACTCCTGGCTCCGGGACGGATCCGGGCGGGCGGCGGCGGTCATCTCGCTCGCCCAGGACGTGACCTGGCAGCGCGAGGCGGTGGAGGAGGTCCGAAGGCTCAACCGGGAGCTCGAGGCCCGGGTTCACCGACGCACCGAGGAACTGGCGGCGGCGAACGCCGACCTGAAGGCCTTCACCTGGTCGATCTCCCACGACCTCCGCGCTCCGGTCCGGGCGGTGATCGGGTTCGGCGAGATCCTGGAGCGGCGCCACGCGGCACGACTCGCGGACGAGGGGCGGGCCTACCTGGGCCACATCGTGGAGGCGGGCCACCAGATGGATCGCCTGATCGACGGGCTCCTCCGCTACGCGCGCATCGACCACGACACGGTCAGCCCGGAGCGGATCGACGTGGCCGACATGATCGAGCGACTGCTCCCGCGGTTTGACGCGATGATTTCGGAAACCGGAGGGACCGTGCAGATTGG
>JBJHBX010000772.1:0-1535 GCA_050485725.1 Gemmatimonadales bacterium
GTGGGCGCGGGCCACGCCTCCTCCGGGAAGGCCGAGGCGCACCGCCGTCCCCTCGTGGGGGTCGAGGTCCATCGCCACGTCGCGGAACCCGGCCCGGAGGAAGACCGGACGGGTCAGGGGGCCGTAGCCGATCTGGCCCAGGATCCGGCCCGCGAGGGCCGGAGTGCGGCCCGGCTCCCCGGCCCGTCGCGCACGAAGGAGCTCCCGGAACGGGGTCGTGAAGATCCAGCCGAAGACGATCATGGGTGGGGCGAGCTCCGCCGACCGGATCTCGCCGCTCGCCAGGTCGAGGATCTCGCATCGACCGCTCCGCGGGCCCTCGAGCACGACGCCCACCCCCAGGTCGGTGGACCGCCCTCCCGGGAGCGCACGGTCCTCGCGGGTGACATACGGGACGACCGCCCGCTCGAGCGAGACCTCGCACCCCCCCGTGAAGGCCAGGTCGGGGAGGAAGGATCCGGTGGCGTCGGCGCTGCCGTGCATCGTGGACTCCGGTTCTTCGGGATTCCTGGATCCCACCGTCCGTCCGTCTGCCCTCCTCCGGGCCCGGGGCAAGGCTCCGCCCCTTGACACGGATCGGGCGTCACGCGTACACTCGGAGCCAGGACATGCCGAGTGTCACGGGCCGCCAACCCGTGTCCGACCTTCGGGAGAGCCTCCGGTGCCAGCCGGGGGCTCTTCTCGTTTGTGACCTCGTACCTGCATCGCCTTCTCCCCGCCGCGTGGCCCGGGAGCGCCGGGTGCCAGCCTCGGTGTCCCGGACGCGGAGGGGACCGCCACGATAACCCCCGCGGGATCGCTTCGGCAAGGTGAGTGCCGGTCCTCTCCGGTTCCTTGTCGCAACCGCGGGCGGGGGCCATCTTTCCGGTCCGGCGGCGGGAAGGGTGACGCAGAATGCGCGCCCCTCCGGCATGCTGCCGGACCGCCCCGATTCGCTCCGGTTCGCCCCCGTACCGGCCCCATCGCATCGCACCCACAAGCGCCCCCCGCGCGGGAGGAAACGTGCAGTCGGACCGCACCCGACGCCGATCCATGGGGTTCCTCGAACGGGACGACGGCACGTGGGCCTGCTACCTCGTCACCTTCCAGGAGGCGCCGGGGGGCTGGCGCGGGTTCTTCGCCTTCCGCCCCGGCGACTCGTCGCTCGAGCGCGACGAGGTCCACACCGCGCACATCTTCATCGAGGAGGCAGAGGCCGAGATTGACCGGAAGGCGCGCGGCCTCGGGCGCCCCCTGCTCTCGGGCCTTCTCTCCTCCGCGCTCCACACGCGGGAACGGGCCCGGCGCGAGGCACCGGCCCTCCGGAACTGGTTCCAGGACATGCTGAGGCGGAATGCCGGCGGGGCGAGCCGGGCGGCGTGGGACGATCTTCCCGAGGCCGAGCGAACACTGGCCGAGCTTCGTTCGCTCTACGATTCGTACCGGATCGACCAGGTGGTTCACCTGATCACCCTGGTCGACCCGCCGGATTTCCAGGAAGCGGTGAACCACATTCTCGACGGACGAAGCTTCGATTTCGGGGCGCGGGACCGACT
>JBJHBX010000773.1:0-1532 GCA_050485725.1 Gemmatimonadales bacterium
CGAAGGGAACGCCGCGGCGAGCGCGCTCGGCCTCGGCGAAGAGGGAAACGCCGACCAGGGGGGCCGTCCACCCCCGGATGGACCACCCGCCGGCATCGTCCGCCGTCGACGGGAGTTCGCTGTCGCGGCCGGTGCGCGCGAACTCGGACCACGACTCGCGGTCCCATCGTGCGGAGACGCCTCCCACCGACGCGAGTCCCACGGTGGCCCCGGTCTCGAGGCGGGAGGAGGGCCATCCGAGGCCCCGGTTCAGCGCTCCCCCCGTCCAGAGCAGGAAGGGGCCGGCATCGACGGTGAGCCGCCCACCGACGCTGGACCGGGGGTCTTCCGGGAGGAGGGAATCCGCCTCCGGAACCGATCGTTCTCCGAGGGAAACCGACGCCCTCAGCGCGTGGAACTCCGCGGTGACCCCCTCTCGCAGCTCCCACCCCGCACGGGCGCTGAACTCGGATCGATCCACCTCGCGCGGTTGCCATGTGCCCTCCGGGCGACGGGCGGTCCGCGAGCGGTACTCCACCGCCACGCCCATGCCTTCGACGGGGAAGATCGAGTAGCGGAGGCGGGTACCGAAGAGCGCGCCCGGCTCCTGCCGGAGCGGACCATCGGTGTCGAACCGGTCCAGCGCGACCAGGATCGTCCCCCCCAGGGCGTCAGGGTGGGCGAAGCCCGCCCGGAACAGGTTCGTTCGAAGGTCTCCCGTGCCGACCTCCAGCACGGTCAGCGGGCGACCGTCATCGAATCGGTGCGAGGTCAGGTGGATCCGGATTTCCCCGCTCCCCCGTTCGATGCGGACCCGCTCGATTCCCGTGAGCCCCACCTGGGCGAGGTCGACGACCGAACCTTCCAGCGGCGCATCCTCGACCCCGTCAAGGAAGACCCGGATGTGGCCTCCCCCCATGCCCGCCCAGGTCACCGCCACCGGCGTCCCGATATCCCCCCCCCGGACCATCGTGGCCCCGGGCACGAAGGAGAGCAGGTCGTGGAGTGTCAGGGACGGGTGGTTCAGCAGCGCGGTCCGATCCCACTCCCAGATGCCGCGCTCGACGCCGGTGGGAACCGGAACCCGGCCGCTCGGCACGTTCCGGGGAAGTCGCTGGCGGACTTCGCCCTCGAGGGTGTCGGCCTCCGGGAGCGTGTCGGCCTGGGCCGGAATTTCCTGCCCCGGGATCGGAACGTGGATCGGGAGGGGCGGCGTCTGGCCGGTCACGGGCAGTGGTGCGAGGCACAGGCACGCGATCCAGGCCATGCACACCGCGGTGACGGGGCGCCGGTTCGAGCTGACCGGCGCGCGGGTGGAAGGGGTCACGCGGTTCGCCCCCGGACCCACTCCAGCAGGAGCCTTGTCGGAAATCCGAACCCGCCCGGGCGATGCCAGGGCGAGCGCGGCTCCCCGTAGGCCGTTCCCGCAATGTCGAGGTGTGCCCAGGGAGTGTCTCCCACGAACTCCTTCAGGAAGACCGCGGCCGTGATCGTGCCGGCCGGCCTGCCGCCCACGTTCTTGAGGTCGGCGACAGGGCTTTCCAGCTGCTTGC
>JBJHBX010000774.1:0-1526 GCA_050485725.1 Gemmatimonadales bacterium
CGGCCGAGGCGGCACTCCTCGCCAGTTCCGTCATGGCCGCGGCGGCGAAGAGCCCCTGGTAGCCCGAAAGGCGGACCTGGGCCATGGCCATGGGAAGAAGAACGACGAATCCGACCACGAGGAAGAGCCAGAGATGCCTGCGGCCCCGGTCCACATCCCTCCATGCCCACAAGGCCACCGCAGGAAGAACGACGAGGGCCGGGAGAAGGTGCATCAGGAAGGGTCCGATGCGGGAGGTGGAGGAGGGCCAGAGCGGCTGGAGCTCCGGTGTGCGCGACACCCAGAAGTGAAGGAGGGCCGGGTCTGCCTCTGCCCAGGGGCCCTGGAAGAACCCGGGGAAGAAAGTCCGAAGAAGGAGAAGAGCCGCGACTCCACCGACGCCCGCCACCCCGAGCCTCGTGATCCAGCCGGCCGTGAGTCCCGGTCCGCTCTCCCTTGCCTCGCCCAGCCGGCCTGCCACGAGCCAGAACGCCAGGGCGACGAAGGCCATGGCCAGGTGCGCCACGGAAAGGCGGTCGTATTCCACGGCGAGCCACCCCCACGGTGGTCTTTCCACGACGAGGCCGAGGGCCAGGCCGACGAGGAGTCCCGCAGCCAGCCGGCGGTTGGCCGGCACGAACCTCCGGCCGTCGAGGAGCCAGCTCGCTGCTCCGCTCAGGAAGAAGACACCGAGGGCAAGGAGCCCCTCCGGACTCACCCAGACCGCGAGCGCCATGGCCAGGCCCGCGAGCATCGGGGCGCGAGGGCGGTCGGGCGCATGCAGCGCACGCAGCCACCACCCCATGGCAAGAAACACGAGGAGGAAGACGAGGACGTGGTGGTCGGCGCGCCCCGGGTTCCCGTACCCGATCACGCCCATCTGCGGAAGCACGGTCAGCATGGCCAGGTACCGTGCCGGACCCGGAACCAGCGGACGCACGACCCAGGGGGCGGAAAGGCAGAGGCCCAGGTGCAGGAGGGGCGAAACGATGGCGCCCGCCACCACGAGCTCGGTGCCCGGCGCCGCGAAGGGACGCGCGAGACCGGCGAGCGCCACGAGGATCAAGTCCAGCGGCCGGGTCCAGTGCAGGACCTCTCCCTGCGGCCAGTTCAGCCGCGGAACGGATCCATCGAACCAGCCACCCTCCTCGAGGAGTCGACGGACCCGCACGAGCCGCATGTAGCCGTCGGTATCGGTCTGCGCACCCTGGAGCACCTCCGGGTACTGCACCAGCAGGATGGCCAGCGTCGTCACCGACCAGAGCGCGGCGAAGGCCAGAAATGGAATCGGGCCGAGCGAACCGCTCTGGGGATCATGCTCGTGGTCGGAAGCGTTCGAGACCATGGCGTCGACGTGGAGGAGGACCCTTGGGGGGGCCCGGCATGCGCGGCCGCGGCAACCTACTCGGCATGGACCGGTCCCGACAGGAATGCGCAGGTGCGAGACCGCCGAAGGCGCCCTCCGAACAATCTCGTTGACAAGGTACCGGAATGGGGCGTAGCGTGAATCCGGGAGCGACACGGTGGCGCTCCCGGCAGCCCGATCG
>JBJHBX010000775.1:0-1515 GCA_050485725.1 Gemmatimonadales bacterium
AGGTGGTTCCATCCCTCGGGAAGATCCTCCGTGACCCAGCCGTCGGCGACGACCCACCCCAGGAGCTGACCAAGCTCGCGGGACCACCGGGTCGGAAGCTCCGCCTCGCCTCGCTCGATGCGGGCGGCGAGCTTGTTGCCGGGGGTGAAGGCGGGGAGCCGGTCGTCGGTGCTCCACGCGCCCTCGCCCGACTGCACGAGGATCCGGTCGCCAGGCGCGAGCTCGCCCAGCGTCTTCTGCCCGTCGGGGGTGAAGAAGCGGTGGTCCTCGGTGGCGGTGACCTGGTAGCCCTCGTCGGTCTCGAGCTTCAGGACCGGCCAGTTCTGTCGGGTCCTGAACACCGGAACGGCGTGGCGCAGCGTGACCCCGGTCCGGAGCTCGGTGGCCACGGCGCTCCCCCCCGCATCTCCCGGGAGAATACCCACCGCGAGCCTGCGCTCCGCCTCTTCGGCACGAATGCCGGGCACCCGATCGTCGGTAGCGACCCGGATCTCCATGGTCTCCCGCCAGAGCTCCTCCATGGTCAGGAGGCCCCGGTCGGTGGCGAGCCGCGTGCTTCCGACGAAGCAGGGATTCGTGGCCTCGTAGCTCCCCAGCGCGGGCACGGGGTTGTAGGCGTTCGCCCGGTCAATGAAGAAGACCCCCGGCTCGCCGGTCTTCCACGCCCCGTGCACGATCATGTCGAAGATCTCGCGGGCGTTCTCGGTGCCGACGACCTCGCCGGTCCGGGGGCTCTTCAGCTCGTATTCGGATCCGGCCTTCACCGCCTCCATGAAGGCGTCGGTGATCGCCACCGAGATGTTGAAGTTCGTGACCTGCGAGGTGTCGTCCTTGCAGGTGATGAACTCGCGGATGTCGGGGTGATCCACCCTGAGGATCCCCATGTTCGCCCCCCGGCGCGTGCCCCCCTGCTTCACCACCTCGGTCGAGGCGTCGTAGAGCTTCATGAAGGAGACGGGCCCCGAGGCCACCCCCATCGTGGAGCGCACGGTGTCGCCGGTGGAGCGCAGCCGCGAGAACGAGAACCCGGTGCCGCCCCCGGACTGGTGCACGAGGGCCATGGACTTGAGGGTGTCGTAGATGCCGCTCTCGCCGTTCGAGAGCGCGTCATCGACGGGCAGGACGAAGCAGGCCGAGAGCTGCCCCAGCGGGCGTCCGGCGTTCATCAGCGTGGGCGAGTTGGGCTCGAACTTCCCCGTGGACATCAGCTCGTAGAACTGCCGGGCCAGCTCCTCGATGGCCGCGTCCGACGCACCGTGCCTCCGGTCCTCCTCGGCAATGACGCGCGCCACCCGCCAGAACATCGTCTCGGGGGCCTCGGTGGGCTCGCCCTGCTCGTCCTTCTTCAGGTAGCGCCGTGCCAGTACCAGCCTCGCGTTGTCCGAGAGGGTGGCACGGGGCAGGTCGTCGGGTGTCCGGTCATCGAAGATCCGGGGGGTGGAGACTTCGGGACCGGCGGCGGTCGACGGGGTGTCGGGGGCGCGTTCCTTCCTGGACGGCATCGGCTGGACTCCT
>JBJHBX010000776.1:0-1509 GCA_050485725.1 Gemmatimonadales bacterium
GGCGATGCGCGGTTGGCGCGGCGCGCGGTCCCCGGGGCGACCGGCTCATTGAGGGGATGTCGCGCCCATGACCCGTTCCGCCCCGTAACCGCGCGTTGAAAGGAGGGGGCGGAGGCCGCCCCCACTATTCCTTCCTGTTCCTTGTGGTGCGGGAGCAGGGGGGTCCGGGTGCGGGAAGAGGGGGTGCGGGTGCGGGTGGGGGTGAGGGTGTGCCCCGGCGATCCAGGAGCGCACCGCCGAGCCCGAATCGCAATGCCGGGCCCGATCCGCATCACAGGGCCCGATGCGCATCACAGGGCCCGATGCGCATCACGGGGCCCGGAGCGCATCGCCGGGCCCGGAGCGGATCGCCGAGCCGGAGCCCACCGCAAGGGCCGAAATCGGGTCGAAAAGCCGGAGTCATGCCATGAAGCGCTGGAAGCTGAGCCGCAGGGACTGGATCATCGCCCTCGTGGTGGGGAGCGTCATCGGAGCCTGGGCGGTCATGGACGACCTCGGTGGAGAGGGCGAAGGCGGATGGCCGTCACCGCGCCCCGCATCCCCGGAGTCGCACACCCGGGAAGGAGGGCAGGCGGGTGGCATCCCCGGAGCGGGTTCGCGGGGGATGCCCGACGCCTCGCATGGGTCGAGCGCGTCCCGGGGGGGAACCGGCGCCACCGCGGCCGGCGGCGGGACCACAGCCACCGAGGCCGGTTCGGTCCGGGGCGTGACCCGGCTTCGCCCCCACACCGTCACCGACCGCAGCGGCTTCGGGCAGCCGGTGGAAGCCATGTCGGTCCTCGTGCCCGAGGGCTGGCGCTTCGCGTCCCAGGTGACATGGAAGGGCGAGGGGGGATTCTGCTCGGCGGATCACGCGGGGGTCTTCTGGGATGCCACGAGCCCCGACGGAGACGTGGCGGTGGGATACCGCCCGGCGATCTTCGTGTCGAACTGGCCCGACACCTTCCAGGGGCTGGGACTCTCGCCGACCGGCTTCTGCCACCTGGGAATGGTGGCGTCGAACCAGGAGTTCGTGGAGCGGGTCCTGGTACCCACGGTGCGCCCGGGGAACCGCATCGTCGAGGTGGAGGAACTGACCGACATCCCGGCGCATCTCCGGCAGCAGGCGCAGGCCCGTTCGCAGCTGGATGCGGTCCTCGGCGGACGGACCACCGCCTCCGGCGCGGCGGTGGCGACCCGCACCCCCGACGGCCGGCACGACGAACTGATCCTGGTCTACTACCTGGTCACGGACCTCCCGAGCCCGAGCCCCGTCGTGCCGTCGCAGCGCATGATCCAGACGCTGAACCCCCTCGTGATCCGGGCGCCGGCGGGGGAGGCGGAGCGCGCGGTGGGTGTCGCGGCGACGATCCTGGCCACGGTGCGCGTGAATCCTGGCTGGATGCGCGCGATCCAGGAGGTCGATGCGAACATTTCGCGAATCCAGGCGCAGGGGGCCGCCGACCGGTCGCGGATCCTCGCCGAGTCCTTCCGGGAGGTGGGCGAGATCCAGATGTCGGGGTGGCGGGC
>JBJHBX010000777.1:0-1503 GCA_050485725.1 Gemmatimonadales bacterium
CTGGACCGGCCGCTCGACCCATCGCGCGTACCGATGCATCGCCCCGAGCGCCCGGGTGGCGGACTCGGGGAAGATGTAGGCCGGAATCCCCGCGGTTCGAAGCTCGGCCCGTCCGGCCGGAAGTCCCTCTCTCCCCATCAGCACCGCCAGGGTGGGGCGATCGGGGCGGGTCCTCGCGGCCGCCACGATGGCTTCGGCCACGTCGGCCTGCCGGATGCCCAGGGGCGGCACGAAGGCGGCGATGGCTGCGTCGACCCCGGGGTCCGCGAGCACGATCTCGAGGGCGAGGCGATACGACGCCGCCGAGGCCGAGGCGATCATGTCGACGGGATTCCGGACCGAGGCCTGTGCGGGGAGGTTTTCGCGAAGGCGGGCACGGGTCTCGGGCGAGAGCTCCGCCACCACGAGCCCCTCCGCCTCGCAGGCATCGGCAATGATGATCCCCGGGCCCCCCGCGTTCGTGACGATGGCGACGCGGTTGCCCTTCGGCAGGGGGAGATTTCCGAAGGCCATCGACAGGTCGAACAGTTCCTCCACCGAGTTCGCGCGGAGGACGCCGCACTGGGCGAGAAGGGCGTCGGCCGCGCGGTCCCGCCCGGCGAGTGCGCCCGTATGGGAACTCGCCGCCCGGGCGCCTGCAACGCTCCGTCCCGACTTCACGACGATGATCGGCTTCTTCCGGGCGACCCGGCGGGCGATCCGGGTGAAGTGGCGGGGGTTCCCGAAGGTCTCGAGGTACATCAGGATGACCCGGGTCTCGGGATCGGCCTCCCAGTACTCGAGGAGGTCGTTGCCGCTCACGTCAGGCTTGTTCCCGACCGAAACGAAGTGCCGGATGCCGACACCGTACTCGGCGGCGTAGTCCAGAATGGTGATGCCGAGCGCCCCTGACTGGCTCAGGAAGCTGGTGTTTCCCGCGGGGGGAAGGGTCGGGGCGAAGGTGGCGTTCATCGAGTGCCGGGGGTCGGTGTTCAGGACCCCCATGCAGTTCGGCCCGACGAGGCGCATCCCCAGCGACCGCACCCGGTCGACGAGCTTCCGCTCGAGCGCTGCCCCGGCTTCGCCGGTTTCCCTGAACCCGGACGAGATCACGACCACCGCCGGAATCCCGCGGGCGCCGCACTCGTCGACGGCGTCGATCACCTTTTCGCTCGAGACCACGACGATGGCCAGGTCGAGCTCGCCGGGAATCTCGCGCACGGATCGCCACGCGGGGATCGAGTGGATCGCGCGGGCCGCCGGGTTCACCGGGAAGACCGCTCCCTCGAAGCCGTGCCGGACCAGGTTGTCGACGATCTGCCACCCGATCGTTCCCGGACGCCGGCTGGCACCGATGACCGCGATCCCGCGCGGGCGGAAGAAGGGCGTGAGGGACGACGTCATCCGGGGGCAGGGTTGGGCGGGGAGTGTCGCGTCGGCATCGGAGGGAGTAGAGTAACCCGGGCGGTATCTCCGGTCCACGCTCGATGTCGATCCCGATGTGCTCGGCGGGCGCCCCTCGCC
>JBJHBX010000778.1:0-1500 GCA_050485725.1 Gemmatimonadales bacterium
CCCTCCCGCCGAGGGGCACCTGGACCGCGCGCTCACGGTGGTGGAGACCCTTCGACGCCACTGCGCGTGGGACCGGAAGCAGACCGCCGAATCGCTCGTCCCCCACCTGCTCGAGGAAGCCCACGAAACCGCCGAAGCGGTGGCCTCGGGCGACCCCGGCGCCCTCGCGGGCGAGCTCGGCGACCTGCTCCTGAACCTGGCCTTCCAGGTCGTGGTGGCGGAGGAGGCGGGGCGCTTCACCCGGGGCGCGGTCATCGACGGCCTCGAGGCCAAGATGATCCGGCGGCATCCCCACGTCTTCGTTGCGGGAGATGCGAACGAGAAGCCCGGGGCAGACGGGCCGGCGCCGGCACCCGCCGCCGACCCCCACGGACGGCGGGCCGGCTGGGAGGCGATCAAGGCCCGGGAACGCGTCGAGGCCGGTGAAGTGGACGCGCCCGCCTCGATCCTCGCTTCCCTCCCCCGGGGGCTCGACCCCCTCCTCCGCGCCCACCGCATGCAGGAGAAGGCCGCGGGCGTCGGGTTCGACTGGGACGGGCCGGAGGGGGCGCTCGAGAAGCTCCGCGAGGAGGTGGAAGAGACCGCCGCCGCCCTCGGGTCCGGCGACCCGGCCGCCCTCCGCGAGGAGATCGGCGACCTCCTCTTCTCGGTGGTGAACGTGGCGCGCCTCGCCGGCGTCCACGCCTTCACCGCCCTCGACGCCGCGAACATCAAGTTCCAGCGGCGCTTCAGCGGCGTGGAGACTCTGGCCCGTGCCCGCGGCGTCCCGATGCCCGGCGCACCGCTCGCGGAGCTCGACGCGCTCTGGGACGAGGTGAAGGAGGAGGAGGCCGAGGGGCCCGGAGAGGAGCGGCGCGGGTAGCGCCGGCTCAGTACCCCGCCTCGGGATCCACGCGGTTCCGGAGGGCCCGTCCGTCCTGGAGCCGCCGCAGGTTCTCGACCACGAGGTCGACCTCGCGGCGCCAGAAGCCGCGGCTCACCGCGCTCACGTGCGGGGTGACGAGCACATTCGGAAGGGACCAGAGCGGGCTCTCGGTCGGGAGTGGCTCCCGCGCGAACACGTCGAGCCCCGCCCCCCGCAGGTGGCCCTCCTCGAGGCAGGCGACGAGCGCTCCCTCGTCCACGAGCGAACCCCGGGCCACGTTCACGACGATGGTGCCGCGGCGGAGCGCCCGAAGCCTCGAGGCGTCCATGATGCCCCGGGTCTCGGCCGTCTCGGGTGCCGCGATCACGAGCACGTCGGACTCGGCCAGGAGCCGCCCCAGCCCGGCCTCGCCCCAGCCGGCAAGCAGCTCGACCCCGTGCTCGTCCACCGCCTCCGGAGCGGCCCCGCGGCGAAGCCCCAGCACCCGCCCCCCCAGGGCGCGCACCCGCCGCCCCACCTCGCGCCCGATGCCCCCGTACCCGAGAATCCCCGTCGTGAGCTGCGACAGCTCCACCAGGGGCGCATCGGCCTGGAAGAAGGGGGCCGAGTGCCAGCGCCCCTCGGCCTGCCCCGTC